>JAAZOH010000040.1 GCA_012797845.1 Candidatus Beckwithbacteria bacterium | reverse complement strand
ATATCTATTTTAGTATACTGGAACTAATAAATTAAGAGGTATGCAAGTTCAGAATATAAGCCAAAAACAAATATTGGTTAGCAATCTGATTCAAGCTAAAGATTTGTTGACCAAAACCAGAGGTTTAATTGGTAAGAAAAAAGGAGAAGCTTTGTATTTTACAAGCAGGTTTGGGATCCATAGTTTTGGGATGACATATCCGCTATTTGTGTTAGTATGTGATGACCAGTTGACTGTTCGAAAGATTGTTGCCAATTTTAAACCAAATAGCTTGCTGTTTTGGAATCCAGCATGGCAGCATATATTTGAACTACCGGCTGAAAAATATCAAGTTCAGATTGGGGATAGATTGCAAATAAAATAAACTGTGTCATTTCGAGCTTGTCGAGACCTGCCTGTCGGCAGGCAGGAATCTTTTTGAGAAGATCCTTCGATTTTGCACAGGGTGACAAAGCATTATGCCAGATCAAATTAAATGCCCTCACTGCGGGGAACAAATTACTATTACTGAAGCCTTGACTAAGCATTTGCAGGCAGAGAGTGAAGTCAAATTTAAAAAACAAATCGAAGCTTTGCAGAATCAGATCGAAGCTAATAAAGAAGCCATGGTTCAAGAAAAAGCTGAACTGGAAAAGAAGCTTAAAGCTCAGTTGTGGTCGCAAGCTCAGGAAAAAGCTGAAGAAAAAATGGCAGAAAAATATGATTTAGAACTAAAAGAACTCAAAGAAAAAACCTCTGAAGATGATAAGCGTAAAAAAGAAATGGAAGAGCAAATCTTAGCTGAACGTAAAAAAATGCGGGAATTGGAAGAGGAGCGGAGAAGAGAACGGTTGGAACTTGATAAAAAACTGCAGCAGCAGCGGCAGAAACTCGAAGAAGAAATTGGTAAACAAGTAGGTGAGCAGCATAGGCTAAAAGATTTGGAAAAAGAAAAAACTATTAATGATTTACTTAAACAACTAGAAGAGGCTAAACGTCGAGCCCAACAAGGCTCGCAACAAAATCAGGGAGAAGTGTTGGAACTTGATCTGGAAAAAAGTCTGCAAGAAAATTTCCCTCATGACCTGATTGAGCCGGTAGGTAAAGGAGTTTCCGGAGCCGATATTATTCAAACTGTACATAATAACTCAGGTAGTTTATGTGGAGTAATTTTATGGGAAAGTAAGCGAACTAAACATTGGACTGAAGCTTGGGTAAGCAAATTTAAAGATGATCTGCGGGCTGCCAAAGCCAATATACCGGTTTTAGTCACTACAATTTTACCAAAGGATATTGAAGGTTTTGCCAAATATAAGGGTATTTGGGTAGTAACTCCAGTTTTGGCAGTGCAACTAGCAATGGCTTTACGCCAAAATTTATTGGCTGTGGCTTATGAACGGGCTATTTCCGCCGGTAAAGGTAAAAAATCAGAACTACTCTTTGACTATATTTCTTCCCATGAGTTTCGGCAAAAAGTAGAAGCCTTGGTCGAAGTTTTTTCTGAAATGCAAACTCAGGTAATTAAAGAGCGAGTAGCTTTTGAAAAATCCTGGCAGCAGCGGGAAAAACAAATTCAACGATTGATGCTAAATACGGCTGGCATGTATGGCGATTTGCAGGGTGTAGTCGGTTCTTCTATGCCAGAAATTAAAGGGTTAGAGCTAGGGGAGGAAAACAAACAGCTCAAAGAGAAAAATCAGGACCAAACTTTATTTTAGGAAAATGGAAAACTTATTATTTCTCTTTTTTGCCATTCTCTTAAATTTTGTAATACCCATGTGATACCATTTTTAAGCATGCCTGGCTGTGAATTGATTTCTTCAAGATTACCATTAGCTGAATTATCTAAACTACAAAATTTTGGGAAACAGGCTCTTCGTAAAGAATTAACAGGAATTAAGGGAATTTGAAACTCTGTTTCTCCTAGTTTTATAGATACAACTCTGATACTTTGATCACCCTTGCAATATCTATCTCTAAAAACTTTCAAATCTAATTCTGTTCCATTAAATGTCTTTGTTGCTTCGCAGGAATCAGATAGTATCTCAGATAATAATTCTTCCATTTCTGTTTGTGTGTCTTCATCTAAAACCTCTGCCATGACAGCTAGAATCATACTATGATGAGTATCCTGTCCAAGTCCGCATTCTCTTACATTCATATATTTATAGCAGTAAATTTAAAAATTTATTAATTATACAATATAAAATAAATATCACAAGTTTTTAGTAAATGATTTATATAATAAGGTAAAATATAAACCTATGTCTAAAACGTATTTTATCCAAGCTTGGGGTTGTGCGATGAACGAGGCTGATGTCCAATGCTAGGCCACAATTTGTAGGGAGTAGTTGGCTCGTCTATGCCAGAAATTAAAGGTCTGGAATTAGGAGAGGAAAACAAACAGCTCAAAGAAAAAAATCAGGACCAAACTTTATTTTAGGAAAAAGATATAAAATGTTGACATATCAGAATTATAAGATATAATTTATCTTATAATAAAATAAATAAGGACTATTTATGTTAGAAGTTTTAAATCCTGACAAATCTCAATCATTTAGCTTTCGACCTTCTATCGACAATCTGCTCTCTATATATAGGGAGAAAAAGGGAGGTCCTACAAATAGATGTGTCGATTGTAATGGGTTAAGTTGTTCTCAACGTTGGGAACGATCTTTTGAAAAACATAAAAAAGAAGGTGAATTTAGTTTAATTGCTTTAATAAAAGCAATTAATGGTACAGTTGATGATTGTTCTAAAAGAAATGGTATTTCTCAAGCAGAAGCATTAAAGGTTTTTGTTACAGGAATGATTAAAACTTTTATGGCCGACGAAGAGGAAAGACAGGAGTTTGAAGCATCAACTGCTCAATTTTCTGGTTTAAATCCTATAGAATTGAAAAATAAATTTTCCGAAATTTGTCGAGAGAGAAAATATACATTTGGTCAAGCCCTGGCTTTTGCAGGGTTTATAGCTTTTAGTGCTAGTAGCGGAGATGTGGGATGTGGAGGGTATAGCCTTTCTATTGATACGGGAACTGGCAACTATTCAGAACATAATGGTTGTTAAAGATTGACTTACCTCATTTTCATTAAGTTTTTTTTATAACGAAATTTTAGAAAAATTATTTATTTCTAAAAGAATAGAATATATAGGTTTATTTACAAGTAGGTTAAAATATAAACCTATGCCTAAAACGTATTTTATCCAAACTTGGGGTTGTGCGATGAATGAAGCTGATGCCCAGCGCATTGCTGGAGTTTATGAATCCCGTGGTTATATACTGGCAAAAAACGCTGATGAAGCTGATGAAATTGTTTTAGTTACCTGCAGTGTACGTAAATCAGCTGAAGATCGGGTTTTGGGTCTGGTTCACAATTTATCTCAAAAATATAAAAATAAAAAGTCTCGACCTAAACTTATTCTTTCCGGTTGCATGTTGCATTATGGTGAAGAAAAGCTTCATGAAATTCTCCCTCTAGTTGATGAATTTTTACCAATAAGTGAAGTTAGTTTTAACACCCCTTCTATTAGACAGAGCAAGACTAAAGCCTTAGTGCCTATTTCCACCGGTTGTAATAGTTTTTGTAGCTATTGTGTAGTGCCACTGGCTCGTGGCCGGGAAAAATCTCGGCCTATGAAAAATATTATTACTGAAATAGAAAAACTGGCTCAGGATGGTTTTAGCGAGATTATGCTTTTGGGGCAAAACGTCAATAGTTATGGTCTGGAAAAAATTGGCATGAGTTTGCGCAAACGTTTAGATGAAGATAGAAAAATGCCCTCGCCACAAAGTCAATACAAAGCTTTTAAAGGTAAGCCGCCCTTTGTGAGGCTTTTAGAAAAAATTTGTGCTATTGAGGGAATTAAAAAAGTTGAGTTTATATCTTCCAATCCTTGGGATTTCCATTGGCAGCTGATTGACTGCATTGCAGCTAATCCTAAAATTAGCCGAACAATTCATTTGGCCTTACAATCCGGTGATGATGAAATTTTAGCTAAGATGAACCGGGGCTATACAGCCAAACAATATTTAGAGCTTGTCAAAACTATCAGAAAAAAAATTCCAGTTGTCAAAATTACCACTGACATCATTGTTGGTTTTCCAGGAGAAACCGAAGAACAATTTAAGCATACAGTTGAACTTTGTAAAAAGATTGGTTTTAATCTAGCTTATATCAATCGTTATAGTCCCAGGCCAGGAACAGTTTCGGCTAAGCTTTATCAGGATGATGTCCATGATTTGGAGAAGAAAAGGCGATGGGAAGTTTTGGATAAATTGATAAACAGAAAATAGAAATTATTTTTAAACTAAGCTTCATTTTTCATTTTTTTGATACGTTTATTGATAAGAGGGGAAAAATGACCTTCATACTTTTTTTGTAATTTTGGCAATTTCCAGTCTTTTCCGGTAACTTTTCCCCTGCATGAAGGTGAGCCACATTTACACTGCCATGTAGAAATATAGTTTTCATCAGCTTCAAACAAGGCATAGTCAACTGTTAGTTCTTCTCCTGTTTTTATTGGTCGGTTTGTGACCAAAGTGTAAGCATCTAGCATCCATACATTTGGATTGCAAGAATGATTAATGAAATACCCTTTATCACTTCCTCTGTCTTCAACACTATAAAGATCATCATCCCACTGCATAACTAATTTTCCTTCATTTTTCATCTTTTTTGCCTGAAAGGCATTGGTATAGTTTCCACGCCAAATAATAATTTTTTCTCCCAAATTAATATTTGTCTTAGCAAATAACCCCAAACCTTCAATTGAACTTTTCCTAATATCAACCTTAGGATTTTTCCAATCTTGCTTTTTGTTCATAAACTATTTAATGTAATTTTATTCTATTCTTTCTAGAATAATTCTTTTTTCAAAACCACCTCTTTCCTCTCTTTTTGCCTGACGAGCTTTTTCAACTTCTTCTAAATCAAGGTTCTCCGAAGTAAAAAATGTATAGAAAAATTGTATAATACTAGCAGCTTTTTTAAGATTTTGGTTTTCTAAAAAATCTTCAGCTCTTTCATGTGCCATAAACTTTAAAACTTCTCTATCTGCTGATATATAGTAATTTTGGCCAAGTTCTCTAATTTCTTCCAAATAAAATTCATTTAGAGCAAAAATTGCATATAAAACCTCCATAATATCTGCTGCTTCCTCGGCACTTGGTTTTTCAATAAACTCTTCAATTTCTTCAAGTAGCTTGGTTTTTAGAACTTCTGTAAACTCTTCATCATTAGCAATATGAGTAATTGGCATTTCTAGATCAGCTAAGATTATTTCGGGAATACGATCTCTAACCAATTTTTCCATACTGTTGAAATAATTATTCTAATTAACTCTGACGTATTATAATATACAGATTGATATTATGCGTAAAATATTACATAAACATAAAAAAGTCTTGATTATTTCCGGGCCAACCGCTGTTGGTAAAAGCAAATTAGCTTTTGATTTAGCCAAGAAGTATAACGGCGAACTCATCAGCGCTGACTCGCGGCAAGTCTATCAGGGAATGGATATTGTGACAGGGAAAGATTTGCCTACTGATTCTAGGCAAAAAATTGGGGGTTTAGATTTAGCTAGGCCTGATCAGGAATTTGATGTTTCTCATTTTGTGACTTTTGCTCAAAAAACTATTGCCAATATTTTGGAAAGAGAAAAATTACCTATTATTGTTGGTGGGACTGGTTTTTATCTGAAAAATTTACTAGACCCAGCGCAAACTATTGGAGTCCCAATAAACAGAAAATTGCGAAAAAAGTTAGATCAACTTTCGGTTGATAAACTTCAAAAACGACTTCAAAAATCGAATAAAAATAAATGGCAACAAATGAATAATTCGGATCGAAATAATCCTAGAAGATTGATTCGGGCTATAGAAATTTCAAATTCCAAAGTTCAAGATTATAATTCGAAATTAGTTACAAATTCCAAATTGCCAAACTACGATTTATTGTGGATTGGATTAAAAACTAATAAAGAAAAATTAGAGCAAAATATCAAAAAACGGGTTAAAGAAAGAATAAAACAGGGAGCTGAAGATGAGGTTAAAAAACTATTGAAACAAGGCTATAGCTGGGATTTACCAAGCATGTCAGCTATAGGCTATCGGGATTTTAGACCATACATTGAAGGTAAACAAAATCTTGAAGAAACTATTAGATTGTGGACTTTACATGAGTTGCAATATGCTAAGCGGCAGATGACATTTTTTACCTACCAAAAGTTTTTTGACAAAAAACAATTAGGCGGGCAAGCTAAAATTAAAGAGATTAAATGGTTTGATGTAACACAAAAAGACTGGCTTGACCAGATAGAGCAAGAAATGAGAAAATGGTTAAATAATAGCTGTAAGCAATAAAGCGATAGAGCTATCAATTAAATATGGATAAAATTGAAATTTCACATCGAACCATTATTTTTACAGTTTTTTTCCTGATTGGTTTATGGGTGGTATACCAAATCAGAGGAGTTTTACTACTGTTTTTTATTGCTTTTGTATTGGCAACTGCTCTCAATTCTTTAGTTAGGAATTTGGAAAAAATTAGAATTCCCAGACTAATTGGTATTGTCATTACTTTTTTACTAGTTATTGGTTTTATTGCTCTTATTGTGTCTGGATTAGTACCAGTGGTTGCTGATCAGACCAATGTCTTGACTAAAGTTATTTCTAAAGAACTTCCTAATCTGACTTTAATTGATGTTTCAGAAAAGGAAATTACCTCCCAAATAGAATCTCTAACTCGTAATGCTGGCAATGTGTTTAACTTTTTCTTAGGGGCTTTTTCTAATATTATTGATATTTTCTTGTTGATTACTATTACGTTTTACATAATGATTGAGCGCAATAAATTGGGAAAATACCTTCGAATTCTCTTTGGTGATAGTCATGGTGAAAAGCAGGCTGAGGAGCTTATTACTAATATTGAGCATCGTTTGGGTGGTTGGGTAAGAGGAGAGATAGCTTTAATGATTATTGTGGGACTTTTAACTTATATTGGTTTAACTTTATTGGGAATTCCATATGCTTTGCCATTGGCTTTGCTGGCAGGACTTTTGGAGCTTGTACCCAATATTGGTCCGGTTATCTCGGCGGTTCCTTCGGTTTTGTTGGCACTATCATATTCATTTCCCTTGGCTTTAGGAACAATTGTTCTTTATATCGTGGTCCAACAACTGGAAAACAATTTGATCGTCCCAATCGTTATGAAAGAATCAATTGGTCTACCGCCGCTGATTACTTTAATGTGCCTGATGATTGGGGGATCTTTAGGAGGAGTAGTAGGAGCAGTTTTGGCAATCCCAGCTTTTATTACGCTGCAAGTAGTGATTGCTTATCTCTATAAACAAAACCGCAAGCGACCGTTTGGGTTGTAAAAAGAATTTTTTCAAATATAATATCTTCAATTTTGTTTTAAAAAACTCTTTAGTTTTTATGTTTACTGAAACTCTGACTGGTCAAAATAAATCTGCCTTTCAAAACAGATTTTTAGAACTCCATGAAAGAATGCGTACAGAAATGGGCAGTTCAATGACAAATGAACAAGTAAGAGAAGGAAGTCAAACACTGTTTGAATCAAACAAATATGTATTTTTTTTATTAAAAAATGAACAAGGAGATATAGTGGGATTTAGCATTGGACTTCCTTTTACAAGAACAGAGATGGACCATACTGACCCACATGCTAGAAGTAATACTTTCCAAATCGCATTAATTTTTGTTGTTCCAGAAGAGCGAAGGCATGGAGGAGCTAAAGCATTAAATCAACAAATTATTGATTATGCACTACAGCAACAATATTTTCAGGTAATCACATCTGTTTCATTGCAGAATCAACCAGCAAGAGCTTTGCTGGAAAAAACTGGTTTTGTACTTGATGGAAAAGAAGCAACTTTAGTTTTAAAAGGGCTTAATTAATTTACAATTGCCACTTTTAAAACATCGGCAATTCGGTTACTAAATTTAATTTCCAAATCTTTTTTGACTTTGTCTGGCAATTTCTCCAAATCCTTTTTATTATTTTTAGGAATGATAACGGTTTTAATACCGGCGCGGTGAGCAGCTAAAAGTTTTTCTTTAACACCGCCAATTTCTAAAACTTTACCACGCAGCGTAATTTCGCCAGTCATGGCTACATCTTTACGGACTTTCTTACCAGACACAGCTGAATAAAGAGCAGTCACTATAGCTACCCCTGCTGAAGGCCCATCTTTAGGGACTGCACCTTCGGGGACATGGACATGGAAATCATACTTGGCACCCAAATCAGCTTTAAGGCCCATATCTTTCCAATGACTACGTAGATAAGAAAGCGCAGCTCTACAGGACTCTTTCATGACACTGCCCAGTTGTCCAGTAATCAAAATTCGGCCCTTGCCAGGCATAGTAGCGACTTCAATAAACATAATATCGCCGCCAACTTGAGTCCAAGCCATACCAGTAGAAATACCGACCTCGTCCTTATTTTCAGCAATCGTATCCGAAAACATTTGTGGACCCAAATATTTATGAAGATTGCTAGTGGAAATAGTAAGCTGTTTTTTCTTGCCAGATAAAATCTCACGGGAAATTTTGCGCATGATTTTATTAAGCGCCCGTTCGAGATTACGGACTCCAGCTTCTTTAGTATAACCTCTGATAATTCGATCAATCGCAGTAGGAGCAAGGCTGACTTGTTTTTTCAAAAGCCCAGAGCCATAGAGGGTTTTTTCAAACAAATAGCGTTTGGCGATTTGGTGTTTTTCATCATCAGTGTAGCCAGAAAAGCGGATAATTTCTAAGCGGTCACGTAAAGCGGGTGGGATCGTATCCAACACATTAGCTGTAGTTATAAATAAAACCTTGGATAGATCAAATGGCACTTCTAAATAGTGATCAGAAAAGCCAGTATTTTGTTCAGGATCCAAAGCTTCTAATAAAGCTGAAGAAGGATCGCCCCGAAAATCAGCTCCAATTTTGTCAATTTCATCCAGCATGAAAACCGGATTCATTACACCTGCATCTTTAATACCTTGAACAATGCGGCCAGGCATAGCGCCAACATAGGTTCGGCGGTGACCGCGCACTTCAGCTTCATCACGAATACCACCAATGGAAACTTTAATAAATTTACGACCTAAGGCTTTGGCGATTGATTTACCAATGGAAGTTTTACCAACCCCGGGAGGGCCAACAAAACAAAGAATAGTGGTGTTTTTAATACCTTGAGCGTTTTTGGGAAAATATTGAGCTTGCTGTTTTTTCAAAGCCATAACTGCCAAATACTCTAAAATCCGTTCTTTAACTTCCTCTAATCCGTAATGATCCTGATCTAAAACTTTTTCAGCTTTTTTATTGTCTTTACCATTTTGGGAAAATTTCCCCCAAGGCAAATCAGTCATCCATTCCAAATAAGTCCGAATATAGCTGGCTTCCGGATTATATGAGTGCATTTTTGACAAACGGTCAATCTCTTTAATGACTTTTTCCTTGACTTCTTGGGGCATTTTTAGTTTAGCGACTTTTTGCTTAAATTCTTTAATATCCGGATCCACGTCTTCATCAATACTAGCTTCACCAAGCTCTTTTTGAATGGTTTTCATCCGTTCGCGCAAAACCGCCTCGCGCATAGATTTATCAAACTTCTTTTGAGTTTTGCTAGCAATTGAATGTTCAATTTCCAAAACCTTACTTTCCTTGGTGATTAATTCACTGACTTTTTTGAGCCGAGGCATCACCGTGATCATTTCTAAAATTTCTTGTTTTTGGCTAGTAGGAATTTCCAAAACTGAAGCAACTTGGTCAGCCAGCTCACCATGAGAAACGCCAGACATTAGTTTCATAAAAACTAGAAAATCAATCGGCTTACCCATATTAACCAGCTTTTTCAAATTGCTGGAAATAAGTTTGGCTAAAGCCTCAGCCTGACTATTTTTGGTCTCAATTTCTTTGATAGGTTTAATTTTGGCAATGCCAAAATCACCTTGCAAATTGGCGCTTAACAGTTCAGCCCGATCCAAACCTTTAACCAAAGCATTGACTTCTTCACCAGTTTTTAGAAGCCGTTCAATCCGGCAGATTGTTCCCATTTTGTAAAGATCATCAAATTTCGGTTCATTGATGCCGGCATTTTTTTGGCTAGCAAAGAAAATCAACTTATTAGTTTTAAAAGCCTGTTCAACGGCTTTGATAGAGCCGGCCCGACCAAAGGAAAGGACAATTTCTAAATGAGGAAACATAACCACGTCCCGAAGAGGAACCATAGGTAAAACCAGGTCTTGAGCCTGTTTTGGTTTTTGATCATTGCTTGGTTTATCCAGTAAGCCCATATAGTTTGAAAATAAGAGATTAGACTCTTTTATTATAATTTAGCAGTCTAACATTATGTTTGCTAAATGTCAATTCTAATATCTGTTAGTATAGCTAGGGATTTTGAACCAAGGCTTGAGTGAGTTCAGTGATAGCTTCATTTTTGCTATGGTACTTTTTATCAACATAAACCTTGAAACGCCACTTAAGCTCCTGAATGGGTTGATGCCTTTGAACTATATCACCTTTACCTATAAATGGTAAGTGAATCTGCTTAAAACCTTTGTCTTTGCCAGCATAAACCGCTACTGCTTCCCGAGGCAAATCAAGGCTGTGAGCGATAATATCAGCAATTTTTTGACTCTCTTCCCAATCAAGGCATAAATCTTTGAACGTATCTGAGGCAGTGGTATCTGTTTCTTCAATTAGAGTGACTGGTGTGAAAAAACGCCAGGCTCGCATATCTTTGATCAAGTTCTGAGTTTTAGAATTACAGCGGTGTTCAAGCACATACAGGGCTTGAGAATCAGTCAGCATAAAAAAAGCTTGATCAAGCTCACCGGCCTCATAAGCAAACTGTAACGCCCGTTTGAGCATAACTTCTGGGGTTAAATTAAGATCATCATAAACCACATCATAAACCAAACGACGGCACAGTTCCCATTTTTGAATTTGGGATTCGTGTTCTAGTTTAAGCTGCAACTCATTGCCGCTTAAAGAAAAAGCTTGGATCAGCTCTTCGGGCTCATAAAATTGGGGACTAAAAAGCCCAATGGCTGAACCCCAACGCAGCGAATTATCAATGTTATCCAAATCAATGCTACCATTGACCAAATCTGACCAAGGTTTAGCTTTACCTGTTATTAATTTTAAAACCATATCTAGGTCAGCTCCAAAGTTTTTAATGGCTGTAGCAGTCTCGCTATTTTCAAAAAAAGTCGCTGCAAATGCTTCATGATCTTGACCACTGATTTTCTCAAGCAAAATCTCAGAAATATGAGAAAAAGGTGGGCTACCGATATCGTGAAATAAGCAGGCTACAAATAGGTTAGTTGCCTGGACTTGAAAATCAGACTTTGTTGCTAATAGTGAAGCCAGATGAGCCACTCCCACAGAATGCTCAAAACGAGAGCCGATCATGCCTGAGGCAGTAGCCAAAGGTGGCACAGCTGATAGAGAAACATCTCTAATCCGAGTCAGAGCTGGGGTTTGAAATAAAGCTAACTGCTTATCTGAAAATTCTAGACGGCCGTAAAGAGGATCTAAATATAGCATACATTAAGCTCCAAATATCAAATTACAGATAAAAGTTTATTTTTGTGTCATCCTGATCTCGAGCTTATTGAGAGAGAAGGATCTGTTTTTCTATATTGAAGATTCTTCGTCACTTTGTTCCTCAGAATGACACCAAATATTAGCTTTCTAAAATTATAGTTACAGGCCCATCATTAGTAAGGCTAACATCCATTTTGGCACCAAACTCACCAGTTTTAGTTGGGATACCCAAATCTTGTAATTTTTTAACAAAGAGATTATACAGCTCCTGTGCCACTTCTGGCTTGGCAGCTCCTGTAAAACTAGGCCGATTACCTTTCTGACAATCAGCGTACAGAGTAAATTGGGAAACAACTAAAATTTCACCTTTGATATCAGCAACAGAAAGATTCATTTTATCTTGACTATCTGAGAAGATTCGCAGATTAACAACTTTATTAACTAGCCAGTCAAGTTGACTTTCATTATCGCCCTCTTTAGCCCCAAATAGGATGAGTAAACCAGAGTCAATCTGGCTTTTAACTTTGTTATCAATAGTAACTGAAGCTGATGAGACACGTTGAATAATAAGTTTCATAAATATTTATTAAAAATTTGTTCATTTATTACTTTTATCGTTGTGATGGCAATTGCCAATAAATAATAATGGTTTTGCTCTAATATCAGCTTTGTTTTTGCAGGATTTCCAAAAGGTAAAAAAATCTTTTCTGATTGTTTAATAATTATATCTTGCTGATCATCCAAGTGAGCACCTTTTTTATCTGCTAGTATTTTTATTATTTCTATTCTTGTAAAACCTCTTCCATTTGATGAAAAAACTAAATTATTTTTATAGTCGTCAATTGAAACATGTGTTGTCTGTGGAGGCAACCTTGTTTTTTTATCAGGGAATTTAAGCTTTATATTTAAATCATTTTCTAAACGTTCTAAAAGATTATTGCCTGGATTTTTTTCATCAAACAATTTTCTTAATTCTACTGCTAAAGAATTTACTAGAGACAGATTTTGATTATTTTTAATCTCATTTATAAATAAGCAAATATTGTTTGCAATTTTTTTTAATTCATCTACTTTTTCTTTGGATGATAACCTATATTTTATATTCATTTAAAGCCTTGGCTTAAGTCTTCTAAAACTGCCTTAGGATTATCTGCTAAAGCCACGCCTGAGGCCAGTAAAACGCCAGCAGCTTTGAGTTGTAGTGAGACTCGAATGTCATTTTGGTCTTTAACTCCAGCTCCGACCAAACACTTTGGTTTTAATCTTAGTTTAATAAACTCTTCAACCTTAGCTTTGCCTTCAGGATTGTTAACAATTGACTCAGAGCCACCAATTAAAACCGGATCTTCCAGGGCAATCATATCTGGTTCAAATTTAGCTACCTGTTTACCTTCTTGAGCATTTTCGACACAAACTAAAGTTTGTAAATTATACTGTTTAGCTATCCTGATGGTTTTTTCAATATTTTCTAACCCAATACGATGTTCGCTATGATTGATAAGTGTGCCGGTGGCACCATTTTCTTTAACTGATAGAGGAGAAATAAAGCCAGTATGTTTGCCCGGTTCAATAGGGTCGATATGCTGGGCAAACACGGGTAAAAACGTAGCTTCAGTGGTTTTTTTAATATCAGTAGCTTGAACACAGAGCATAATCGGAATTTGATACCGCTTAAAGACTTCTTGAGCAGATTGAGCTAAGGCAACTCCTCTATTGCGCTGCGTAATTTCTTGATAGGTTTTGAGATTGACAACAATCATAGGATTATCTTCCTAGCTTTTGGCTAGTTAGTTTTTAATTTCTTTGATTACTAATACGCCATGATTCAACAACTTGCCAAACACTAGCATCTTCGCCTTCATATCCCAGGGCCCAGATGGCAGCGCCAGCTAAATTCATTTGATCAACTAACTGTAATTTTAAAGCAATCGATTGGTCATTTTCAAAGTAGATTTGTTTAGTAATGCCATCATCCTCATAGGTAAGCCAGGGGCTTAAGGTTTGAGGATCCCATTGAGTTTCCAAACCTTCATCAGCAATTAGTTCCTGAACCCGTTTGTATGAAGCCATGGCACCACTACCAGGATAAGTCGGAGATCGATACTCATCACTGGTGGTTTGCCATTCATAACCATAAAAAGGCATGGCTAAAATAACTTTGTTAGTATCTACTTGTTTATCTAAAACTCCTTGTAGGGCTTCAGAAATACTTTTACCTTCAGGATTTTTGATAGGTGCTACCGGACCAGCCTTAGGCGAACTAGCTTGGTGAAAATCATAACCCATCAAAACCAGCTGATCAACTTGGGGGGCCAAATCAGCAATGTTATATGGTGTAGTTTTAATAAAGGCATTAGCATAAAGATCAATAGACAACTCAGTGTTGGGAAGTTGCTCTCTTAACTCTTTTAGAAACTGAGCATATTTTGTCGAAGAGTTTTCCAGAATGTCATAAGCAGTGTTGTATTCAAAATCAATATTGACCGCATTAATTTGATATTTTTGAGCAGTACTGACAATATTTTCTATAGCTGCTTTTTTGGAATCAGGATTGGTAATAATCGTATCAATATTCTCATTATTGAAACAGGTAAAAACGAGCATGGTTTTAACATCTTGCTTATGAGCCTCGTCAAATATTTGAGCCAGTTCTGAGCTTTCCAATTTATACCAACCCACGTCTACGCCTTGATCGGTAAAGGTTTGAATTGACCCATCATAATCAAGAGTAATACTAAAGTAAGCAATATAGTCGAGTAGATAGTAAGGGATTTGAGCGGTTTTTAAATTCCAATAGGGTAAAAAACCAATGACTGGTTTTTGAGAAGGGATTTTAGTAGCTGAAACCTGGGGATCTAAACCAAGTGGTGATAAAAAGCTTGTTTGAACGTTGAATTTATTAATGTAAAACCAGATAGCAACAATCCCAATAATAATACCTATTGCAAATGGCCATAAAAATCGGAGAATTTTTTTGAAGGTCAAAATCATGTCGGCTAGGGATATTACTCAGCAGTGGCTGAGCTAGTAGCTTCCTCATCAGTTGAATCACTGGTAGTATCCGAAGTATCAGCAGTTTCCTTTTCTTCTTTGGGGCCACCAATGACAATATAGATGTCATATTTATTGTCATCTTCAATTATCTCATTCTTCTTTAGCGTTGATCCCAAAGCTGTTTCTAAGTCTTTAATAAACCCTGCATACTCCTCTTTGTAGTTAATCAAATTTTGGGTATAGTCAAAATTATCTGCATTACCAGTAGCAACATTATCAAACCCATCGTTTTCCAGCTTGTCAGCAGCTAGTCCAGCTGCACCCTTGGTGCCTGAGCCATTTAAAACTTTAATCATAACCTCTGACTTCTTGATAGTTGGTTCTGGTTCCGGAGTGGGAGTAGGGGTAGCTTTTGGACTTGGGCTTGGGGTAGGAGTGCTAGTACCATTTTCTGTTTCAACAACGGCTTGCATAGGAGTTTGCTCGGATTTTCCAGACATACGTTGATAGGCAAAATAACCACCAACCACCACTGAACCACCAACTAAGATAGCTGCAAAAGCAATGGCAGCTTTGCCAAAAAATCCTCCGCCTGTTTTTTGGGGTGGAACAGTTTGATTTTGTTCAAAGGTTGGAGCTGTCGGCATCTGGTTTTGATCTTGATCAAGAGGCCTGCCAGTTAAAGCTTGAACTTCATTGGGAGTTTCATTTTGAGCTGGATTTACAAATTGTTCTTGTGGAGAGTTTTGATCTATATTTTGTTGTAGTGATGGAATTGAAAACTCTGTTTCTGTGGCCTGGTCTGTGTTTGTATCTGGAGCTACTTCCTGTTCAAAATTTGGAGTAGCAACTTCAGTTTCCGGCTCTACTACTTGTGTTTGACCAAGTTGAGCAAATGTTGGTGCTTCTGGAGTCTGAGCTTGCGGGGCTGCTGTTTCTTCAGTTTGAGTTGACAGGGCTTCTTCCGGAGCACTTAAAGACTGGGTATCGGGATTAATTTCTGTTTCTTCTTCGGGAGTATCACTGGCAGCACCATTAATAATTGGATTGGCTAAGGGATTTTCAGCTTGTGTTTCAAGTTCTGGTTGAGTATCTAGCTTGAGTTCTGGTTCAGGCTCTTTGTCGGTTGAGCTGCCTACAGGGGTTGTTGCAGCAAGGGTATTTTCTGTATTTGATTCAGGGGTGACTTGAGTTTTTGATTTTTCAGATTCTTCCTCGGATGTTTCATCACTGGGCAAGGCTTCTTCCTCTTCATCTTCATCGCCAAAAACAGCCGGCATAGGTAATGCGCTAGTATCAGATTTGGTATCATCAGTAGTAGAATTTGTATCGTCAGTGCTGCTCGTGTTTATTGAAGTAGTATCTTCGGCTATTTCCTCTTTTTTAATTTTATCTTCAAAAGCTGATCCTGTTACGGTAATTGGTTTAGGTAATTTAGTTTGAGAATCATCAACCATATATAGTTACTATAACTAATTTTACTAATCTGGTAAAGTCTTTATGCAAAGCCATTATACAAGCAAAATTATTAAACTGTCACTAACATGAAATTATCCTATGCTATCATTGGTTTTGATGAAGTTGGCCGAGGTAGTCTGGCTGGGCCAGTAGTGGTAGCTGGAGTAGTAGATACAGGTTTATCTGTACCAAAGCACATTGTAATCCGCGATAGTAAAAAAATGACTCGGCTGCAGCGGCAAAAAGCTAGTAATTTTATTTGTCAAAATTTTGCCTTTGGAATTGGTCAGGCAACAGTTGCTGAAATTGATAAATTAGGAATCAGTAAAGCCGTTGTTTTAGCAGCACGTAGAGCTAGAAAAAAAATAGAACAGTCACAAATAAGTGAGAATATCACTATTATTAACGACGGTAATTTAGCTTGGTTCAAAGATGGCAAGGCTTTGGTAAAAGGGGATGACAAAGTTCCTGCCATATCTATGGCTTCAATTATAGCCAAAGTATATCGGGATACTCTAATGATTAATTTGGCTTTACAGTTTCCAAACTGGGGGTTTGAGCGACATGTTGGTTATGGGACTGCTTTGCATCGTCAGATGATTATTGCCCATGGTTTACTAAAAAATATCCATCGGAAGTCATATTGTCGAAATATAAAAGCTTAATTTAAAAAACAAAAACACCCTGGAGTTTTTTAAAACTACCAGGGTGTTTATTTTAAAACGTTAGACTTTATTGTCTGGGTCGATTTTGAAACCCTGGGCGGGGTTCCATAGGACGAGCCACATTAACAACTAAAGCTCTACCATCAATTTCTTTTCCGTTCATAGCTTCGATAGCTGCAGTAGCAGCATCTTCAGCTGCGAATTCTACAAAACCAAAACCTTTAGATCGGTTAAAACGTTTATCAATAATGACGTAAGCACTAGTGATTTCACCATATTCTGCAAACATGCTTTGGAGCTGTTCGCTGGTTACTGAATATGGTAGATTGCCTACATATAATCGGTTATTTGCCACAAATATTCACCTCCTTAGAGGTAGAGAAAATCTTAGATACAGTTTCTCTACTCCCTGTGTTTCAGTCTAACGGAAATCTTTTGGGAAAAGGCTTACAAAAAGAAGCACTGACTCTTGCAAGAAGTCGCTATCCATAGAAACAGGTATATTATAGCATTTTTAGCTAGGATAATATCTAATGTCTGGAAAACAACGACTAGTATCTCCAGGAGTTAGTCCTCCATCATCTGGGCCGACGCCAAAAACCCAAAAATCGGGAATTTCGTAACCAATATATCTTGGTCTAAGCCCATTTGCATTTCTACCAGTAAGTTTGAATAATAAGACTATCATTTCAACACTTTGAGTTTGCCAATCTTCTCTTGCCATTTTTATTAATGTTTCAGCAGAAAAACCAGAATCAATCAAATCTTCAGCTATTATAATATCCCTATCCTTTAAAATTGTTAGGTCAAACGTTGGAATTAGTTTTAATTCTTGGGTTGAAGTTTGACCAACATAGCTACTAGCTCTTAAAAAACCAATTTCAAACTTTCCTAAAATCTGTAGATCTAAATTTCTTACTAAATCGGCAAAAAAAATAAATCCTCCCTTTAATGTGCATAAAAATATAGGATTTTTACCTGCATAATCATGTGAGATTTGTTTTCCTAATTCTTCCACTCTCCGTCGTATTTGCTCTGAAGATATGAGAATTTCGGAATGAGGGGGAATAATTTCTGAGAGGGAAGGAATAGTATCAGCTTGTTGTTCTGGAGTTGCCATTGTTAGAACTTAATAAAAAACTAATAAAAATTAAATGAGTAACAAATACGTTTTAAAATTTATCTACGTATATTTTGAAAGTGTTTTTTTCATTTGTAAAAAATTATCAACTTGCATTAGTCGAACCCGTAACTCTTTAGCTCCATCAAAACCTTTACAATACCAGCCGAAATGTTTTTTGAGCTCTGAAAAGCGTTTTTCGCCTTTTAATTTAATATGAAGTTGAGATTGTTCAAGTAAGACTTTTATTTTTTCCGAAGCTGAAATCGTTTCCACCTTACGGCTAAAAAACCAAGGATTACCAAATGTAGCCTGACCCACCAAAACCCCATCTAATTGGTATTGTTGAGTTTTATCTAAAGCTTCTTGGTAATTTTTAATATCACCATTACCTAGATACATAACTCCAGATTTACGTATTTTGCTAGCCACTGAAGCAATGGCTTCCCAATCTGCTTGACCGGCATAGCCTTGTTTAAAGGTCCGGCCATGAACGCAAATAGCAGCTGGTTGGCTTTGCAAAAGCGTATCAGTCCAATCGGCAACAGTATTTTTGTCAAAGCCAAGTCGAGTTTTGACAGAAACTGGAATCAATAATTTTTCTTTACTAGGAATTTTATGACTTTTAATCCAACTGATTTTATCCCGATCTAATTCTAAATTTGAAAGGGTTTGTCCAGCAAACCAATCAGTAACGCCTTTTTGAGTGGCTTTGATGATTTTCTGAGCTAGTTTTGGCTGAGTAATTAAAGAAGCGCCGCCATTTTTGCCGACAATATTTTTAGCCGGGCAACCCATATTGATATCAATCCCATCAAAACCAAGCTGCGCCACTATATGAGCGGCTTTGTAAAAATAGTTAGGTTCAGCGCCAAATAGCTGCGCTACAATTGGTCGCTGCTTGGCTGTAAAAAGCAGGCTCTTGAAAACTTCCAACTTACCGACCCATAAACCTTGGACATTGGTAAATTCGCTATAAAGCACTGAAGGCTTACTATATTTGACTACCATTTCCCGAAAGGCCACATCAGTTACTCCGTCCATGGGAGCTAGGCCAATAATTGGTTTTGGTATATTTTGCCAAAAAGACATAAGGATATTGTACAGACTAACAAGGGATATATTATATCGAAGCAGCAGCAATTGTAGCTAGAAGATCACGTTTGGTAATAATAGTCATTGGGGTTTGCTTTTTATCAACCACAATTAGACTGCCGATATTATGTTCGTTCATTAAAGCAACGGCTTGAGAAAAGGTAGGCAAGCGAGAAATCGAAACTACCATTTTTTTCATATAATCTTTAACTTTGTTATCCCGAATACCTTTTTTCTCGCCGCTGCGATCTCTTTTACCAGCT
The DNA here is from genome assembly GCA_012797845.1 of Candidatus Beckwithbacteria bacterium. NCBI lineage: Bacteria > Candidatus Beckwithiibacteriota > Candidatus Beckwithbacteria bacterium. The sequence goes on along the minus strand of JAAZOH010000040.1, from coordinate 134,149 downwards.
GATTGCTCCTTTTCCAAATATGGTCTGAGATCATATTCAGAAATAATGCCAACCAACTTATTTTGGCTGTTTACTACCGGTAACTTAGTGATTTTTTCTTTCTTCATTTGAGCTAAAACCTGAGCGATAGTGGCTTCGTCTGAAATGGTTGCAAGTGTGTCTTTGGAAAAAATAATGGTGCCGTGGTGGTTAAGTAGTTTATTAGCTACTACATAATCTAAAAGCCTGTTGATAGTGACAATACCCAAGAACTCATTAGTATCAGGATTAATAACTGGGAGGTAATGGATTTTACTCTGAATCATAGCCTGAGCGATTTTAGAAAGCCCAGTTTCAAGTGTCAGTTTTGGAGGCATCTTGGCAACTGACTTTAGCTTGGAATTAGTATTGACTGAGCGATTGGAAAAAAGATAGTAAGGACTAGCAACACCTAGGAAATGGTCTTTGTCAAAAACAAAAATTGCATCATGGCTACTAGAAAGGGCTGGTAGAGCTTGAGATAAAGTTTGTGAAGCCTCAAAGCGGATGATATTTTCCGATTTTAAAATTTGCTTAGCTGTGTGAATATTAGCTATCGAAGCTATCATTTAGTAGACTTCTTACAAAATAAGAAAATGAAAAAAACTTGTCTTTAGCTTAATTTTCGTCGTTACTTAATAACTCAAGTACATGCAGTACTATCGTTATTAATTTCCTTGAAAATAAAGCTAAAATCCTGCGTTTTTTGACATTTTTTATTTTATAATAAGTCTACTTACCTTAGCATATAGATTATGAAGTTTTTCTGAAGATTAGAGAAGCTGGTTTTTTAAAATATATGCAGCTAGTTGCTGAGCGATGTAGGTGTGACCGGCCACTGAAGGGTGAATACCATCATGAGTTGATACTAAGCTTGCAATGCCTTCCCCATTATCCTGTAGGGTGGCATGGTACAAATCTAAAGTTGGGATACCCAGATTGGAAGCAGTAGCAAGTCCGGCTTCGAGAAAACTCTGGATTTTGGTAGCGTGATTCCAGGCCGTATCTTGATCCCAATTGACTCCGCCTGGACCTTGACCGAACTTAGATTTTAAGGGGGCAATAGTGGCTAGGAATACCACTTTAGCATTGCTATTTTTTAGTTGGGATAAAAGACTGCTTAAATTTTGTTGGTAGGTGCCAATCTCTGAAGCATCCAGAGGATTATAGGCAAATGATTCAACTATTATAAGATCGGCATTAGCTTGGGTGATTGGTGGATAGTTGCGGTCTTGATAGCTATAATTTTGAGTTACACGAGCTAAGCCTTGCGTGACGTTTTGGGAGCCAATGCCATAATTTAATAAATCAAAGTCCATGTTGGGATAGTAGCTTTCTAAAGCAGAAGCCAAATAGGGAAGGTTGGTTCCCATAGTATCAGTCATAGAATCACCAAAAACAGCAATTGTACTGTGACCACTATGACTGCTTGTTTCTGCTCCTAAAACCTGAGGAATTTCAGAAGGATTGCTTGCAAGGAGCTTGTTCTGCTCATGATCAAAATAGGCAAAATAGCTATCTATTGTTTTTCCTGTTTCTGTTACATTGCTTTGAGATTGGGTATCAGTTTCAGGTTCTGAATACGCTTCAATTTGAGAAACTGGAGAAAGTAGGACTTGCTGAGGCCTAGTATTAAGCCAAGGACTAACGCCTAGTCCAAATAAAGCACCGAGGGCAAAGAAAATGAGTAGGAATTTCAGTTTCATGTTCACTTAGGATAGGAAAGTAGCATTACTCCATTGTTGCAAAAATGGCAGCATAAGAGCAAGAGCTTTAGCGCGATGGCTAATTTTTTGCTTAGTTTGAGCGGGCAATTGACCAAACGTTAATTCAAAGCCATCAGGAATAAAAATCGGATCATAGCCAAATCCATTGTTGCCCTTGGGTGTTTGAGATATTTGGCCATAACATTTACCCTCAGCTACATGTTTATTTTTACTGTTTGGATCATAAAAAACCATGACGCAAACATAAAAAGCCGAGCGATCAACTTTGCTACTGAGCAGTTTTAATACATGTTGATTTTTGTCTTTATCTGAACCTTCGAAAAACCGTTTGGAATGAATACCAGGTTGGCCGTCCAAAGCATCTACACAAAGCCCAGAATCTTCGACTAAAGTTGGTAATTTTGATTGCTTGGCCCAAGCTACAGCTTTTTGCCAGGCATTGTCGGCAAACGTTTTACCAGTTTCAGGTGGGTCAAAATCAAGTTGAAGCTTACTTGGAGAAATGACTTTTATGCCTAGAGATGAGAGGGTTTTAGCTAGTTCTTTAACTTTGTTCTGATTATTGGTTCCTAAGAAAAGCTGTTTCATAATTTTGATTTTAATACGTTATAAAGGGAAATTGCGAGCGCTAAAACAACCAGGAGTAATCCTAGAAAACTCCATAAGCGAGTCAATTTTTCCAAAAAAGACAAAGCGACAATGTATTGTAAAATTTTCCATAATGACTGATTTTGGGTAATAGCTTGGAGATTTTCCGGTTTAAGCAGTAGAAAATGAAAAACAAACATTGAGCTTATTGAAACAAGGCCAGTGAAGCCAATATTAATTGCCAGCCAAAGTAAAGCTTGTTTTTTGGGGAAAATGATAAAAAAGACACCGACTTCTACCGCTAATAAAATTACTAACACTAACAATGCTAAGAAAAAAGCGTTGATGGCAGCTTGGAGTAGAGCAAAAGTATCATCTAGTTGAGTAGCATCAATTTGTAAAACATCAGACAAGGTGATCTGATTAGGAATAGAGGCTTTGATAGTATTTTCATCCTCTTTAATATCGCTTTGAGCAATGAGGTCTAAAAAATTTTGCTTGATAGAATGTAGATCAATTGTAAAATCCGAGAACTTAGTTTGGCCAGTAAGACTATTAAAACTATGATCAATCAAGTTATCACCGAGATTTTCAACCCAGTCTTTGGGAAAAATGGCGTCAATGTTTGCTGAAATTAAGTTGCCAAACAAAGAATCCTGATTGGTAAAGTCTGATATTGATTTGTCTTTAATAATTAAAATAATACGATTGTAAAAATTCACTTCATGTAGAGTTTGTTTGACACTGCTTTTTGTAAAAACAAAAGGAAAAGGAAGTAATAAACAAAAACTAATTAACAGTGAAGAAAAAACGAAACTGAGAGGGAAGCCAAGCAGGTAGCGCATAATACAAATCTAACTGATAATTATCTGGCAAAAATAAAAACTGCGTATTTATCATAAATCCCGGCACAACCTTTTGTCCATTCACCTACTAAGGCTTCATAATGACCTGGGCTTTTGGCCCAGCCGTATTCAACAATATGCACACCCATAAACTCTCCCATCCAGATGTTTTCTCCAAAATTAGTAAAACCCCAAGTTTCAATATCGTCACCTTCAAAATAATTGCTAAAACCATCATGGGAAAAATCTTCGCTTATTTCATGAGCGCGCCGATCGGCAAAACCACACAAACCGTTGTCTATTTCCAACTGGTTCTGACCATGGGCTTTGCGGAATTCATTAACAGCTTCATTTAGTTCATCAACAGTGGTCATAGGCTCAGTTGGAGCATATTTCAAATCAAAAAAACCTTCCCTGTCAGTTGGTTCCAAAACATAATTATCACCCGTGTATGTTGTGTCTTCTGGAGTTGGCTCTGGAGTCGGTGTTGATATTTGAGCTGACTGGGTTCCCATGACTTCTCCTTTAATTTGTTCATAAATAAAGGTATTTTGAGCTTTGATTTTAGGTTGAGGTGGAATGTAAGCAATAGCTTGGGATTGCTGCTGCTCATGTTGCGTTTGGGATTGTTGAGCTTGAAGAGTTTGATGATAAAAGTCTAAGGCTTTAATTTGGATACTGGCAATCGTTATAAAAATAGTTAGGAAGATAGTTGAGATGATAGAGTAAAATACGGATATCATAACAATTTATTTTATACTAAATGATTAATATTGAAAGCATTCCAGGCATTGAAAGAGAAAAAGGTTGGCGTACTACACGCTTTTTAAAAGGTAATTGGATTGACTTAGATAGTGCAAGCACAGCTATTGGTGTTTATTGTCTACCAGTTGTAAGAAGCTATACTTTATGGGCTTGTCATGAATTAGGTTTTAAGCTTTTTTCAGATGGTACTGTATCGGTTTTATTAAGAACTATTCAATTGCCATCTGAATCTGATTGGCAGCAAGTGGGCAGACCAGAAGAAAGAATTACTGAGATCTTAAGCAGAGGACATACTAGAGAAGGGAAGTATGGAATAGAGATAGCAGCTAATGGAAGAACTGTTTCATGGTTTAGTTTTGAGAGAGATCAAGGCTTTACTGATCCAGTAGTACAACAAATAATTTGGGGAAACCCAAAACACGTTTTTGAGGCAACGGTTAGTTGAAAGAATTTTCCTTTGGCCGGTATTGTAAAGCCTCAGCCACATGCTCAGGTAAAATTTGTTCAGCTTCCGCTAAATCAGCAATGGTCTGGGCAACTTTAATAATTTTAAAATAAGATCTGGCAGACAAAGCTAAATTTTGGACGGCTTGAGCTAGCAAATTTTTACATTCCTGGTTAAGCTCACATAACAGTTTAACTTGCTTAGTAGACATATCAGCATTGCAATAAAGGTTAGTTTTAAGCTTAGCAAAGCGGTCAAGCTGTTTTTCTCTGGCTTTATTGACTCGTTCCCGCACTGGTTTACTAGCTTCAGCCTGATATGATTCACCCAGCTTTTCCACCTCAACTTCGGGCACAGTTAAATGCAAATCAATTCTGTCCATAATTGGGCCCGAGATCCGTTGTCGATATCTCTCAACCATGCCAGGTAAACAAGTACAATGCTTAGTTTTAGAGCCTAAATAACCACAAGGACAAGGGTTGGCTGCAGCTACCAGTAAAAATTGCGCTGGAAACTGCAAAGTTCCCGAAGCTCTAGAAACAGTCACAATGCCATCTTCCATGGGCTGTCTCAAACATTCTAAAACTGATCTGGGAAATTCCAAAAATTCATCCAGAAACAATACCCCGCGGTGAGCCAGAGAAATTTCACCTGGAGCTGGATGAGCGCCACCGCCAATTAGTCCTACCATCGAAGTAGTATGATGAGGGGAACGGAAAGGCCGAATAGTAATTGCGGATTGCTGCGCCGATAACTTGCCAGCTATGGAATAAATTTTAGTGACTTCAAGCATTTCATCTTCAGTCATATTAGGTAAAATTGAAGGCAAAGTTCGGGATAACATGGTTTTACCAGCGCCAGGTGGGCCGATCAGAAAAACATTGTGATTGCCGGCAGCAGCAATTTCTATAGCCCTTTTAGCTTGTTCCTGACCTTTAATATCAGCCATATCAAATTGCGATAGGAGTTTATGTTGCCTAGCTTTTACTTTTTGATGAGGAAGAGGCTCAATCAATTTTTCTTGATTGAGATGGTTAATTAGTTCAACCAAAGTTTTAACCGGATAAATGTGCAAATTGCTAATCATGGCGGCTTCTTTAGCGTTTTCCCCTGGTAAAAAAACTTGGGTTAAGTTTTCCTGTTTGGCCAAAAGTGCTAAAGGTAAAGCGCCATTGGTGTGACGCAACGAGCCATCAAGTGATAGTTCCCCAAAAACCAAACTATCTTTAGGTAATTCTTTGATTTGGCCATCAGCCAGTAAAATTCCTAAGGCAATTGGCAGATCATAAGCCGGGCCTTCTTTGGGTAAATCAGCCGGAGATAAATTGACCGTAATTTTTTTGTTGGGAAATTTGCAGCCAGAATTTTTAATAGCCGAGCGGACCCGTTCACAAGCTTCTTTGACCGCTTTGCCTGGCAAACCAACAATAATAAAACCCGGAAAACCTTGATCAGGAATATCAATTTCCACTTCAACTAAAACCGAGTCTAAGCCGACAGTAGCACCGGAAAAAACCCTAGATAACATAATACTAGTATCTAGGATTTGGAAACTTGAAGCTAGTAGTTTTTTATTTTTTCTATTAAATTAACCACTTCTTTTTGATTAGAGTATAAATTATTAGCTAACTCAGCTTCTTGCAGCGCCCAGTCTTTATGTCCAGCTCGGGCATACAAAGTTGCATTAGTGGCGTGTTGCTGCATGAGCATGGCTTTGAAACTTAGTTCAAATTGGTTTCTAGGATCAGTTGGCTTTACCGCTAAAACCTGATCAATTTTATAGCTAAACGGTTTAAGTTGTGCTTGAGTTCTAGTGACTTTAAGTAAGTATCCATTGGGACTTAAAGCATAATTTTTCCCGTCAAGCCCTAGTGTTTCTAAGTAATAAGGTGTAAGTTCAGCTAGATAGACAGCCCGATTATTTTTTAAACTCCAATCAATCATATTGCCAATACGTTGCTCATCGACCAAGCTATCAAACCGAGCTAGCTCAGGAAAATACTTTTGACGAAATTGATGACCCAAATTTGGCTGTGCAGAAATAATTATTTTATCAAGATGTTTATTATGAATTGTTTGTTCATATAAAAACGAAAAACAGGAAATATCTGAAAAGCAAAAGATAGTGCTGTTTGGTTGGGCGTTTTGTAAAGTTTGTTGAGCGTATGCTTGGGCAAAATTATAATTGCTTAAATCAACGGCGTGATAGTTGGAAATCAGCAAATACAAAGGAAAAAGTAAGAAAACAAAAACAAGCTGTTTAACTTTGACCCAAATAGTTAGCTGGTAAAAAGCCAAACTTAATAAGAGAGATAAAAATACAAAGCCTAAAAGGTACATTCTCTCTGTGACTCCAGTAATCATATGAACATAGGCTGGGGGCAAACTAGAGCTTGGAAAGGTTAAGTAAAAAGCTAAAATCGGACCAGTACAGACAATTAGAGTAATTAATCCCCAAAAAACTCTTCTAGACAAATGTTTATAAGCACCAAATATTCCTAATAAAAATAGCATTACCCCAAGCCAGGTAAAATTTTGAGGTAAAGTAGTTGCTAGATATCTTATCAAAGCAGTTATATTTTCTGGTAAGTAAAGCGTTGTAAGATAAGCGTTGCTAGCATCACTCTGAACATGATCAGCTGAGCTAATAAATCTCCATAAACCATTTAGGTTTTTTTGAAAAGCCCAAGTTATCGGTGAATTTTGATTAAAAAGCAGAAGCAAGATAGTAGCGAAAATAAAAGTAGATATTGTAGTAATACTTAATTGAAAACCAAGAATAAAAGATTTTCTGATTTTAAACCATAGTAAAACAAGCAATCCTGGAATTACTAAAATAAAAGTTGGATGTTGAGCCAAGCCTGAGCCCAGCAGTATTCCCAAAAGCAAGTATTGTTTTAAATTTGTTTTTTTTTGCTCATATATTTGCAAAGCCAAATAGAAAGAACTTATCGCTAAAAAATTATTGATCGGATAAACTTCTAGCGTATTGCTGTAGAGCCAAAAAAGGTAAGAACATCCCAGGCTAAGAGCTGTAGTGAGACTAATAATTTCAATTAAAAAATAGCCTCTCTTTTTCTTGGTGAGAACAAAATTTAGGATTTTAGTTGAGGTTGCATATACAAAAACCAAAGTTAAGCTGTGAAATAAAGCAGAAACCAGATTAGCTTTAAAAGCAATAGTAGTGGCTGGAATGGGTAGATGAGAAAACAGATAGACAATAACTGTTTGTAATGGCATGCCTGGGGGATGAAGTGCAGAAGAGCTAAAACCAGCAGCAATAACTTCATTGCTATCACCAAACGCAGTTGGATAAAAAGAAAGAGTGGTCAGGCAAAGTGAAAAATAAAAGATAAAAAGTAAAAAAGGAAAATATTTGCTTAAATTTTGCATAGATAAGATATACTAGCATGTATTATTTAAGTAAAAAATATGACTGAAAAATGGTCTCCGTGTCGGCCTGATGAAACTCATTGGTGTGTGGCTTGTTGTACAAATCATGGTGGTTGCCCTAGGCTTGTTACATTTACAGATGGGAAAATGGGATGTGAAGATTACTACATAGTTAGACATGTTTGTCATGATGCAGACTGTACTACCTTCTACACTTTTTCAATTCAGGAAATTATGGAGAAAATTAAAAAATTGCCTTCTGGAAAATTTGATATGTGGGATGTTTTAATTGAGTTAGCTTCAGAATATAGAGAAAAACATAGTTATCATTCCCAATGTTAGGCAGTAAAAACCAAACCACGATAGTTTAAGCTGTGAAACCAATTTTTTAAAAATAAGCAGCGAAACCATTCCAGTTATAAAAGCGGCTGTAAAACCAATGACATAACTAGGTATTTGATCACTGCTAATACTGGTAATTTTATCTAGGTCTAAGGTCACCGCGCCAACAATAGCCGGAATAGCCAGAAGAAAAGAAAAAGTAAACGCTTCCTCTCTTTTAATTCCCTGTAAAAGACCAGTGGAAACAGTTGAGCCGGAGCGGGATATACCAGGTAAAATAGCAATGGCCTGAGCTAAACCAATGATCACAGCTCTTTTGATAGTTATAGTTTTATCTTGATTTTTTTGCGTCAAAAACTGGCTACTTAGTAAAAAAGCCGAGCTTATTAGAAAGCCAATCCCAATAAACAGTTTAGTGGTAAAAAATGTTTCAATACTTGATTTGATTAATAAACCAAGGATGGTAGCTGGTAAAGTTCCAATAATGACAAGATAAGAAATTTTAGGAAAAAGATGCCAATCTTTTTTACTAACGCTTTGCCAAAATTGACTGGCAATTTCTTGCAAGGTTTTTTTAAAAAACCAAAGAATGGCTAATAACGTTCCCAGATGAAGTAAGATATCAAACGTAATAGGTGGGTTTTTAAAGCCAAGCCAGGATTGCAGCAAAGCTAAATGACCAGATGAGGAAACTGGCAAGAACTCAGTGAAACCCTGGACAATTCCCAAAAATAACGCAGTTAAAATTTGCATATGTCTTTTTACAACAAAAAACACTACCTCGCAAAATACAGGTAATAATTATACTGTGTATTTCTTATTTTTTCTTTTTTATATCTCGTTCTAGTTTTTTATACCAATCAGTCAAAATTTGAGAAACTAGATCTTTAGCGCCTAGGCCAATTGCTAATCCAAAGCCAAGAGCCATCATTGAAACAAAACCAATAAAGAGTGTATTGATAAGTTCTTTAGCAATACCTAGTTCATTGATAGCAGCTAAGGCTGCAAAAATCATCATGATGTAGCTGGCAATTTTTCCTAAAAGCCGACCGACATGAACATCAAGCTGAGCAACTGAGCCTTTAACGAGTTTTTCAATAACTCCAGCTAACAACATTCCAATAGCTAAGATGAAAACTGCTGAAATAATATTTGGGATATAAGCCAAAATATTATTTAAGACCTCGGATACGGTTGGTAAACCTAGAATATTGACTGAAGCTACTACAAAAATAAGTAGAACTAGCCATTTTAAAATAGTTCCAATAATTTCTTCTACCTTGCTCTTAACTTCAGCTTTGGCCAGAAAATTTTCAACCCCTAGCTGTTTAAGTAAGGAAGTGAGATTAATGGCATGCAAGACTCTTACCGTTAACTTTTTGGTCCAATTGGCTAAAATTAAACCAATAGCAAAAACTAAGATTGCCCCAAATAGTCTGGGTAAAAATTCATAAACAATAGCAAATACATTGGTTGAAGAAGCGACAAGCGCTTCTTGAAAGGTTATGGTTGACATGTAGAATCACCTCCTTTTAGTTACTTTTCTTAAATTGTGGGCAATAACAGGGGTAATGTCAAGCCTGATTTGGTATAATATAGAGGCTTTGAAGGTCGGACTGTGGCTCAATTTTCTTTTTATAAAAGTAAAATTGAGAGGAAAGTCCAGGCAGCAGAAAACACGGTGGCGTATGTAAATGCGCTCCCCCCGTCAAAAATTGCATATTTAGGCGGGGGGCAAGTCAGAGCAACAGTGACGAATTTCTCTCCGCCTTGGTGGAGTGAGAAAGTGAAACGCTGACTAATAGTCAGACGTTCTAGGTTTGAAAACCTGGAACTGTGGCAATCCTCCCGGCTGCAATCTTCGACTGATTCGTTTAGGATGTTTTCCCGATCCCGCTTTGGTGGGACGAATCAAAGTTAGAGAGCTTAGAGAAATCACAGTCGATAACAGAACCTGGCTTATAGATCTTTGAAGCAAATTAGTAACTATTAGCTGGTAAATTACTTCAATAAAATTGAACCATTATTTTATGGTTGAAAAAGGTCCTATCTCAGAAAAAATCCATATACTTCATTTTGACTCAGAAATTAGACTGAATATACAAGAAGTCCTTCCTTCGGTTGAGATTGGTAATTCTGAGAAATCGGTAGTGTTTTTTCCAGGATGGGGAATAGAGATTGATGAGGAATTACCTTCTTCGTATAAAGAATTGTTGCAAAATATAGCAGATAAATTTGGCTGTCCGGTTGTAATTGCTAAAACAACCTCTGAGAGAAGAAGTGATGGATATCATTTAAAACACCATTTAGAAGATGAGGCTCAGGTAGCAGCCGAGTATTTAGAAAAACAAGGTATTAAAAATCCAATTGTAATCGGTTATTCTAAAGGAGGAGGTTATGCTGCAGAATTTGCCATAGCACTGCAAAGATTACATAATCAACCAGAAGCACTTATTTTGTTAGCTCCAATAGGAATTTCAGAACAACATCCAATCAAGTTAGCGTTCAATTTTGGTTTAGATACATTAGTGGAAACAATTCCTGATCTAATACGAGAAAGACATAAAAGAATTAACCCTAAAGGAGAAAAAGATTGGCATGGTAAGGTTCTTCAGTCTTTGTGTGCGGCTTGGGATATTGCTAAAGGTTTATCTAAACAGATTGAGCGGGACGGTTTTGGATATCCAGAACACCTTAGGCAAGAAGTAATAGCCATGTCAAAACTAAATTCGAAATTGGCTGAAATACAATCTCAAGTTATTGTGATATTGGGTGCTAAAGATAGACCTCTTGGTCTTAAAGGCACAAAAGCAGATGTTTTATCTTTGTTTCCTGAATCTAGTAAAGTAACTGTCTTAATAGCTGAGAGAGCTGGTCATCATGCCTTTGCTTTGTTGCGGTCATCACAAATTGTTAGTATCGTTCAAGGATTAATTAACAGAGAAGAAAAAGGAAAACAATAAAATTATTTTGAGTCCTTTTTATGAGCAGATTTGCGAGCAACTTCAGAAAGTAAAAAGCCTTCGCAAACTAAACCTTTGTCAGCAAAACTTTTACTAACTTCTTCTTTAATTTTTTGCTCGACTTGATTGCGGTATGTTGAAAGTTGGTCAAATGTAATTTCAGAAATTACTGACAGAATTTTACTACTGGAAGTAGGACGAACAACTTTGGAAACAAAATTTTCACCAATATTTTCCCAAATTTCCGGGGCTGAACTCTTATCAATTTTAAATAAAATTGAGCCATCAATTCTAACCGTAACTCCATCTTTGGTTACCGCATTGATAGCCTTACTACCCAAAGCTTCTTTTTGCTCATCCTTAAACTCATCACTAATATGGTATTCCAGAATTTGAGCATTAAAAAGCTTAGCTACCTGCCAAAAAGGGATTTTAAGATGTAGTCCTGGTCCCCAGGTTTTATTTAAGACCCCATAACCTCGATCATAGACACAGGCAATATGACCAGGTGGAACAGAGATAAAAAAGCCACCCACTACTTCATCAACCAGAAATGAGACTACTAATTTGTCAAATTCCATATTAGCTCCATTATATTGACAAGAAAACACAAATTACAAGGAGGTATTATACCAGTTATAACACTGTATTCCTATAATATACGTATTTAATAATGCTTGTTTGGGGCCCAAAAATTGCTATATTGTCAACAATTTAGCTGTTTGCAGCTTGTCTTATAAAAAACATAAGGAGATGAGCTGACCTTACTAGAGTAACTTACTTATTTTAGGCTCAGTTTATCTTGACTTTCTATGATGAATTATGAGCCTTTGATTTCTCAAAATCTTAGTTATCAACGAGTTTTGCAATCACTTCAGCAACAAACATTTAAAAACAAGATTTATCCTACAATTACTATCTCCCGTGATCCTGGTAGTGGTGGCCGAGAAATAGCTAAGCTAGTTGCACAAGAACTTGGAGTCAAACTTTATGATAAAAAACAACTGACAAAATTGGTGGCTGTTAAAACCGGGGTTGATCCTAAGATTTTAAAAAAATTAATGGATGAGCAAATTCAGCCACCTATGGAATCAATTATTGAAACGTTTTTGGGTCTTAAACGTGTTTCGGATCAAACCTTTATTAAAAATTTGGTTTCAGTAGTAATTGAAATTGCCAGTAAACGACCGGCTGTAATTTTGGGCTCAGGAATCAATTTTGTCTTGCCATATATGAGCAATTTCCGAGTGAGAATAACGGCTCCACGTAAGGTTTTAATTACATGTGCCAAAAAATATGAAAATAAAACAACCAGGCAAGCTCGGGAAACCATAGATAAATATATGCGTATCAGACATGACTTTGTTTACAAATTTTTCAGTAAAAATATTGCCAAAGCCCATTATTATGATTTAGTCGTCAATACAAATTATTTTTCAGTTGAAGATGCGGCTGCAATTATTGTCAAAGGTTTTAGAAGAAAAGTGATGCGAACTAAAAAACTAGTTAAAATTTCTGGGAAATAGTAGGTGAAAGGATCAAAAAAGATCTGAGGGAAAGTTGTGGTAAAAAGCTGGTTTTGACTTGGCCAAACAGCTCTTGCAAAAAAGAACCACTTTGGTACTCCACGACTTGAAAGCGGTCTAGACCAGCTAGGGTTTTAGCTTGATAAACCGCTTCATCCAAATTACCCAAACTATCAACCAGTTTAAGGTCTTTAGCTTGTTTGCCTGTGTAGACTTGGCCGGTAGCTAGATTTCTGATTTCAGCTTCGGGTAGATTTCTGCCCTCGGCAACTCGGCTAATAAATAAATCAAAGGTATTTTCATTGAGTGTATTGATGATAGCTTGTTCTTCTTCGGTAATTGGTCTGGAATCACTGAGCATATCTTTGTACTCCCCTTGTTTAAATGTTTCTTTAGCGATGCCAATTTTTTCATATAAACCCTGCAAGTTATAGCTTTCCAAAATTACTCCAATCGAACCAGTTAGTGTGGCTGGATTAGCTACAATAAAGTCAGCTGATGAAGCAATATAGTATCCACCAGAAGCTGCCAAATCACCGAGCAGAAAAACAACCGGAATTTTAGTTTGACGCTTAAAATTGACAACTTCTTCAAAAATCCGATCAGAAGCAACCGGCGAACCGCCTGGCGAATTGAGATCAAAAATCACTGCTTTAGTCATTGGATCGGCTTGAGCTTGCAAAAGGGCATTACGGACTTTGGTTGGAGAAATAATTTCAGAACCAGCAGATAGTAAATCAGTAGCATTATCTGACAAAATTAAACCAGAAAGAGGAATGACTGCAATTTTAGCCTCACCGCCTTCATTACGAACCACTTGTTCTTTAAAATAGCCTAAGCCGGTTTGACTCTGAGGTATTACAGCTGTAATAAGTATGAATAGCAAGAAAAAGATTAAACCTAAAACAATCACATTCAGCAATAAGCTGCGAATGAGTTTTAGGAGTGTCTTGCCTATATCTTTTAGAAATGAAATGATAACAGTAGCCATAATAACTAGACTTATTGCAAAATAAGCAAACGCACACTAACTTGTCTTTTTGTCAATTTTCTTTGTCACTTAACACCTCAAGTACATTAAGTACTATCGGTTTAATTTCCTAGAAAATTGAACAAAAATTCTTCGTTTTTGTAACATTTTTTATTTTGCAATGAGCCTAATCTATTTTGAATGATATCATAAAAACACATTCTTGGTAGCGCTATGTCCAGAAAAAAAGTATTCTTTATAGGTTTTATTTCGATAGTAGGTGTAGTAGCTCTTTATGTATTGACAGTTGTAGTTTTGGGTATTTGGTTTTTAAAAAATCTGGAAAATGGTTCTCTGGATAAAGCTGCCAATCAGGCAAAAATATTACAAATAGCTACAGTTTGGACCCAAAAAACTCCCATTGGTTTTGCTCCATTTACGACAATATATCAAATTAGCAACATAAGCTTGGAGCTTAAAAAAGTAAAAGACAGTAGTGAAACTTTTTTTAGCAATGTGTTAGATAATCCTGAAGCTCAAAATGAAACAGCTTGGCGAGCATTATCCCAAGCTACTACAACTCTCCTAAATAAGTTTGAAGAAATGCAGCATATACTAACTGATCCCACTATTCGTTTCTTGGCTTCAATAACTGGAAAAGAAAAAAACCTCAACGCATTAACTCAAAAATTGACCGAATTAGAAACTTACCAAGGAACAATCCAAAGTTTTATGCAAATTGCGCCGCAATTTTTAGGGTTTTGGGAGCCTAAAAAATATACTGTTTTACTGCAAAATAATCGGGAAATTAGGCCAACGGGCGGTTTTATCGGATCTTATGGCCAGTTAACGTTTCAAAAAGCCAGACTTACTAATTACTTAGTTCAAGATATTTATGTGCCTGATGGGGCGATTGCCGGGCATGTGAATCCGCCAGAACCGATTCAGGAAGCTTTTGGTCAGGGGTGGTGGCGATTACGAGATAGTAACTGGGATCCTAATTTTGCTAAAGCCAGCGAAACCATGACCTGGTTTTTTGAAAAAGGAGGGGTTGATCCTGGTGACGGCATTATTGGCTTAAATCTAGAAGTTTTGGAAGATGTTGTAGATATCTTGGGCCCAATTAAGGTTGCTGATTATGGCCAAGAAATTACCGGCGACAATATCTATAGTATTGCCCAATATGAAGCTGAACGTGATTTTTTCCCTGGCTCAACCCAAAAAAAAGATTTTTTGCAAGCTCTATCTAAGCAGTTATTTTTTGCAGCCTCACATGCAAGTGCTGATCAACTAGTACAGATTTTAGATGTCATAGCTAAACATTTAAAACAAAAAAATATCCAATTTTATTTTAAAGATCAAACCCTTCAAGCTTGGGCTCGAGCTCAGGGTTGGTCTGGTGAATTAAAGCTACCAAAAGATGATAGGGTGAGCTCAGACTACCTCTTTTTTGTGGAGGCTAATTTAGGGGCTAATAAAGCCAATTGTTGCATTATGCGGGGAGCTACACAAATTGTGACTCAGCAAGAAAAAGCTTATCAGGTTTCAGTTGACTATCTTGTTGAAAATCACAGTATTGCGGCTAATCCTCAGCCTCCTAAATTTTGGGGCGGAAACTATAAAAATTACCTTAGAATTTTACTGCCTGCTCAAGCTAAATTACCTCAAGTCCAAGTTGATGGTCAGGCAATTGCCGCCGCCGATTTGAGTCGAAAAGTTAGAATTGATGAGGGGTTGCAGGAATTGGGATTTTTTGTGCCCGTTTCTTTTCAGCAGCAAAGCACTGTTTCTTTGTCATATGTTTTACCTAAAAATCAAAACTATCCATATCAGCTTACGGTAGTAAAACAGTCAGGAATTCCAGGCTTTTGGTACAGCGTTGAATTGATTGAAAATGGTAAAACTATGCAGGCAAAACGTTGGCTTGATCAGGATCAAGTTTTTACCTTCAACTAAATCTAGACTGAAATGCTGGAGTCGATTACTATAAATATAACTAATTTTTTAGAATAAATATTTTAATAGCCTATTTTCTTTGACAGCAAAGGAAATAGGCAAAAAGAAACTGCCACTTTATAAAACGGTCTTCAGGAATCTGTTTTGTTTATTTATGTCTTCTAAGCTTCCCTCAGAGGAATGCAGAAGACACTTTATTAAGGAATTCACAAAACAGCTTCTTGATAGCTGCGTTTTAAAAAAGTGGACAAAAAAGATTTATATATGATAAAAATTTCCCAAATTATTATTGCTATTGTATTACTTTTATTGCCATCTCCAGTTGCGGCTCAAAATGTGGCTGCTCAAATGGAGACAACTCAAGAAAATACTCATGAAGGAATTTTTCTCGAAGGAGCCAAGTCAGTTCATGTTATTGGTAAAACCATTACTGATGATGCTTATTTAGGAGGGGGCGATGTGTATATAGATAGCGTTGTACAAGGAGATCTTCTTGTGGCTGGTGGTAAAGTTGAAATTCAAGGTGTAGTTGAACAAGATGTGCGGGTTTTGGGAGGAACTGTTTCTATTAATGGTGAAGTTTTAGGTAATGTGACCGCTCTTGGTGGCCAAATCAGAATTGGTTCAAATGCCCATTTACATCGGTCTTTAGTGGTTGCAGCCGGACAAACTGAAATTTTTGGTCAAATCGATGGCAAAGTAGTGGTAGCAGCTGGTTCAGTTTTGGCTGATAGTCTTGGTCAAGATAATTGGGATATTACTGCTCAAACTATTACAGTTGAGCCTGATTTTTCAGCTAAAAGCTTGACCTATCGCTCACCCAATAAAGCTACTATTGCTCCACAAGCTAGTATTTCCGGAGAAATTCGCTACATTCCAGACCAACTATATCGTTATAAATTTAATCCAGTTCGAGTTCATAATGTTGGTAGGATAATAAATCAGGTTTTTATGGTTGGCAGAGCTATTGAGGCAATGTTTGCATTGGTTTTAGGATTAATTCTTCTAAAAATCTTTCCTAAACAGTTTGGTGATATGTTGAGCACTTTAGAGCTTAATTACGTACACCTTTTTGGTAAAGGATTGCTAATTCTCATTGTAATTCCGTTGCTGATTGCATTGCTGGTAATTACTATTTTAGGAATTCCATTTGCGATTATTACCGCTTTGCTTTATTGGGTATTACTATTTTTGGCAAAAATTCTTGGCAGCTTATTGGTTGGTCGTTTTTTGCTCCAAAGTTTAGGTCTTGGTGAACGCCGAGGTTGGGCACTCATAACTGGCATAATAGTTTATTTACTATTAGGATTTATGCCAGTTATTGGCTTTTTATACCGAATTGCTATTTTATCAGCAGCAACTGGTATGATTTATTTATATTGGCGCAAAGATCATCCGAGTGTATGAGACAAAAAATCAAATTAAAACAATATATTTTTGGCATTGGTAGCGTACTTATTTTTGTTTTGGTTGTTATTGCTTTAAATCGTAAGGGCTATGTGCCAGAACGCAAGCAAGAACAAGAAGAACCCATTACCGAGCCAGTTTTGCATGAAGTAAGCCAGGTGACTATAGATGCCAGTGATATTGGCAACAGTATTATTTTTACCGATAACCAAAACCTATTTGCGCTTAGCCCAGATGCCAAAAGCAAAACAGTTCTTATTAAAGGTACAGAAATGTATTATCCAGGAATGCTAGCAGATGGTCGGATTTATTTTTGGCAAAAAAAGACTATTGGTCGTAGCTTTGTTTTTGATAAGCTCTATATCCAAAATGGTCAACATTTTGAAAAATATTATGTCCCTTTAGAAAAAAATGATGGTAGTTTTGGAGTTGAAACTCCTCCTGTTGTAGCTGCTAGTGGGGAATATATTCTTTTTACTTCCGATCGTGATGCTCGGGATAATTATCGTCGCCGGGCTTTATACCGTTATAGTTTGATTGATTTTAATTTAAAAAAACTGACCAGTAATTTGACAATGACGGTTTATGTGCCCTTTATTAGTCCGGATGCTAATTTTATTGGGTTTACATATCAAAATATTGAACCGAACAAAGGCAGTGAACCAACGGCTTTAGCGGTCATTGTCAACGGAGTAGAGAGCGTCAATTTATTTCCCAAGGTGGTGGTTAATGATGTGGCTATAGCTTTTTCACAAGATAACCAACATATTGTTTTTACTGGCCAGCAAGGGATGTCGGTATTTGATATTGGGACTGGGAAAATAAGTGATAGTTTAGATATGGGGATATTTAGAGGTATTAGCGCACATGATCAGATAGCCATAGAGGAAGAAGAAGGAATCCAAATTGATTTTATAAAAGATTGTTTTGCAGGTAGCGATACCCATAATGAAATTAAAAGCCATCAGCTCTATGTATATGCCCTTAAAAATGGCAAGCTAGAAAAAAATCAGAGTTTTAGTTCTCCGGCTTATTTGACTAGTTTTCCGATTGAATTTAATCAATATCTCTTTTCGGCTGATCAAAAATTTGCTTTAATTAAGTATCAGAATAAAACTCATTGCCAAGAAAGCACTGGCTTATGGCAGTTATCATCTCAAAAAATCCTACCACTTGATCAAGTAGGTAATAATTTTGCTTTTTGGTCAGGTGGAAAGTAAAACTATGAGTAAATATCAAATTGTTTTTATTATATTTTTAACCATAATTTTTACTGCGGTTGGGGGAATCTGGGTAAAAAGCCGAACCTCACAACAAGCCAATATATATCTTGCTGAAACATCTAAAGATCCATTTGGAACCAAAGTTTTAGAAGTCATATCTCTTGCTTCATCACAAAAAATTGGTGACATTACTATTCGTTATGCAAATAGCAATCAGTATATTGAGGCTGCAATTGATTTAGACCAGGTTCAAACTGATACCAGCTATCATCTCATTGGAATTATGGAGGATGGAGATGTTGACTTAGGTCAATTAAGTCAAGCTAATGGTAACCGTTTCTATGTAAATCAAACTATTGGCCAAGTTCCTTTTAAATCTTTTCGAATAGATTTGCAATTTGTTGACCAAAGTATTGCTCCCATGTCTATAGCTGAGGCTGTATACTAGCTTGTATGAAGCTTCCCAAAGTAGTTCAGTTTTTTTTCAAAAACATCCTATTATTTATTCTTGGAGGCATAGCTATTGGCCGCTTGTTTTTCCCTAGCCAACTTGAAGACATGGTGATTAATCCGGCTAGAAGAATGCCGGTTTTTGGACAGGTTTTAGGAACAACTTGGGATAAAGCCGGTAGCTTGGGACCAGCTATTACTCAAACCACGATTGATTTTGCCAATCAAGTCGAACAAGCCGACTTACCAATTTCTGAAACTATTACTGATTTAGCAAAAAGTGATGACCCATCACAAGCTGCTTCAGATGCAGTTGAGAAAAAAGTTAATGAAAAATTACAGGATGTAAAAGACCTACCAGCTGAGAAAGTAGAGGAGATCAAAAAAGAGCTACGGAAAGAAATGTACCAACAAATTTGTAAAGACTGGCTGGAGGAAGATTAAAGACGCGTAAGCAGGATGATGTTAAAATAGCTTCATGAGTGAATTATCAGATAAATTCCAAGATCTTAATCAAAAAGCCAATATTTTAATCGACAAGCTTGATTTGTCAGCTATGAAACTGGAGCTTGCAAAATTGGAAGCAGAAGCTAGTGCTCCTGATTTTTGGCAGGATTCCCAAGCTGCCCAACAAAAAATGCAAAACCTGGATCAGCTTAGGGAAGATATAGAGCAAATTGATTTAGTCAAAAAATTGCTTGTTGAAGGTTTAGAAAATCTGGAAATGGTGGGAGACGATCTTTCCCAAGATGATCAAAAACTGTTAGAAACAGATTTAGTCAAAGCTGAAACCATTCTCAAAAAGCTGGAAATCCAAACGTATTTTTCTGGAACATATGATAAAGGAGCTGCTTTTTTGTCGATTCATGCTGGCCAGGGAGGAACTGAAGCTTGTGATTGGGCAGCCATGCTCCAGCGCATGTATATGCGCTATTTTGAAAAAAAAGAATGGAAAGCTATCTTGATAGATCTGCGACCAGGTGAGGAAACCGGTATTAAAAGTGTCACCTATTTAATTGAAGCCAGATTTGCTTATGGCTACCTAAAACACGAGCAAGGAGTGCATCGACTAGTCCGCTTGTCCCCTTTTAATGCTGATAACTTGCGTCAAACTTCTTTTGCTGGCGTAGAGATACTGCCTATTATGGAAGAAACAACGCAGCTTGATATCAAGCCGGAAGATATTAGCTTTGAAGCTTTTCGGTCTGGCGGTCATGGTGGCCAAAATGTTAACAAAGTTTCTACCGCAGTTCGGCTTAAACATCTTCCGACTGGGATTACCGTGGAATGTCAGACTCAGCGAACCCAGACCCAAAACCGCAAAATAGCGATGCAACTTTTGCAAGCCAAGTTGTGGGATTTGGAGGAGCAACAACAACAACAACAAGTAGCAGCTGTTAAAGGTGAGCATAAAACGCATGGTTGGGGTAATCAAATCCGGTCTTATGTACTTCATCCGTATAAAATGGTTAAAGATTTACGGACCAGAGTTGAAACTTCTGATCCAGATGGTGTTTTGGATGGTAATCTGGATCAATTTATCCAAGCCGAAGTGAGTTTGTAGTAAAAGCTTTCTCAGAATGAAATTTAAGCTCTTCAGTTCTGTTACTGTGTTTATGAATTGTGATATAGTAAACTGGTAAAAAACATTTTCAAAAATCTATGCCAACTGCTCAACCTACACCAGTTACTAATCAAGCTCCAAGTACTTTGCCCAGAACTCAAACAACCCCGACTAATCAAGCAGTCAAGCCAGCTACTACTCCAATAGTTGCAGCAAATCCAGTTTTAAAACCACTTGATCCACAAGGAGCTTCGAAAGGAACAAATATGAAAAAACCGTTTCCCATTATTGTTTTAGTATTGGTGGTTTTACTATTAGGAGCAGGAACGGGTTATGGTCTGGCAGTTTTTACTGGAGGTAGTGTTGGTTCTAGTGGTTTAAGAAATGAGCCAGGTTTACAACGTGAAGTTAGTAAAGACGAAATTACAGTTGGAACTAAAGTTGGAGTAGCTGATGAACGAACTTTTAAAGATACAGCTGAAGGAACTTTGGAAAAAGGTGGGGTAGACGGTGAGGGTTCTCATCATCTAGTCCGGCCGGGAGGTGATTCCCAAACCATCTATATGACTTCCTCTGTTATTGATTTAGATCAATTTGTTGGTCGGACTGTCAAAGTTTGGGGAGAAACCTTTAGCGCTCAAAAAGCCGGATGGCTTATGGATGTGGGTAAATTAGAAGTAGTGAAATAGCTTCTTTTGTCATTCTGGACCCCGTTTGGAATGACCATATATGTATGGCATTTATTGTTTTTGATCAAGTCAGTCATAAATTTGGCGATGAAACATTGGCTTTAGATAACGTATCCTGCGAAATTGAACCAGGAGAGATGGTGTTTTTAGTAGGCCCCTCTGGTTCTGGTAAAACTACTTTTTTGCGGTTGCTACTAAGAGAACTTCGACCCACTCAGGGGAAAATCATGCTTGATAATATTGAAATTAGCAATAAAAAAGGGATTTGTGTACCCAAGCTTCGTCGCCAAATCGGCGCTTCTTTTCAAGATGTAAAACTGTTGATGGACCGGACTATTTTTGAAAATATTGCCATGGCTATGGAAATCGTGGGTAAAAAACCACAGGAAATTAAAGAAGCAGTTGAAGCAGTTTTGGATTTGGTTGATTTGACTGATAAAGCTGATAAATTTCCAGTTCAGTTATCTGGGGGAGAAATTCAGCGGATTGGGATTGCTCGAGCGGTGGTTGGAGATCCAGTTCTGATTTTTGCCGATGAACCAACGGCTAATTTGGACGATGAATCGGCCTGGAAAATTGCCTCACTTTTAAAAGAGATTAATCGGAGCGGTAAAACCGTGATTGTAGCTACACACAATTTAGACATGGTCAACTCTATGGGAGAACGGGTTATGATTCTTGATAAAGGTAAGTTAGCTGAAGATAAAAAAGCTAAAAAGTATAAACGCAAAAAGGATGCGTAACTATATTTATGGCAAGCTCAATTTCGACCATGTTTAAGCAAGTTAGACGTACGCCTTATCAGGCTTTAATAGCCGTGCTGATTTTGGCCCTATCTTTTTTTGCGGTAGCAGTTTTTGTCTTAATTTCAGCTGGTTCGCACCTTATTCTCAAATATTTTGAAGCCGCTCCACAAGTAATTGTTTTTTTTGAGCGAGGCAAAGATTTACCTGATCAAGATATTGATCGAATTAAACAAAAACTGGAAGCAACAGGCAAATTAGGTAGTTTTACTTATGTTTCAACCAAGGAAGCTGAAAAAATTTACAAGGAAAAAAATGAAAATGATCCGCTTTTAAATGAATTGGTTGACTACAAAATTTTGCCACCATCTATCGAAATTTCGGCTACTGACATTGATTCGCTAGGTCAGCTTAAAGATGTTTTGGAATCCGAGCCGCAAGTTACTGACATTGCGTATCATGAAGACGTGGTTTCCCAAATGTCACGCTGGTTTAAAAATGTCCGTTATACCGGACTCGGAATGATTGGCTTTTTGCTCTTTTTATCCATTCTAATTTTGATTGTCATTATTGGCTTAAAGGTCAAAGATAAACGGAAGGAAATAGAAATTATGCGCTTACTAGGGGCTTCAGCCTGGTATGTTCATAGTCCGTTTTTACTTGAAGGGATGTTTTATGGGGCTTTAGGAGCGTTTTTTGGCTGGCTGGGTATGTTTACGGCTTTACAGTATGCTACTCCAGTTTTAATTGACTGGCTCAAGGATATTATTGCCTTACCAATTAATATTACTTTGCTTCTGATTATGCTTGGAGTTATGGTTTTGGGTGGCATGGTAGTTGGAGCTATTAGTAGCTTGCTTGCAGTCAGGCGCTTTCTTCGGGTATAACACAAGTAGTTAGTAGCTAATAGTTGACAGATACGCTATGAAGCTTTTCCGCAAACAAAACATCATTCTTAGTATTCTTTTAAGCTTTATTGGTTTACTATTATTGCTTTTAGTATTGCCGACCAGTTCATTGGCTGATGAGCAGGGAGATAAACTGCATGAACTGGAAGAAAAAATTAAAGAATATGAACAAAAGATTGAAGAAGCTAAATCCCAACAGCGTACACTGGCCTCCACAATTGCAGTTTTGGATAACCAAATTTACTTAACTTCTGCTCGGATTACTAAAACAGAGCAAGAAATTGCCGTACTTACAAGCGAAATTGAGGATTTAGCTGTCAAAATCAACCAGCTTGATCAAAGCTTGGATGAAATTACAGTTCTTCTTACAAATAGAATCGAAGAAACCTATAAACGCTCGTTTATGCCTTCAGTCTATTTACTATTTGCCTCTAATGATTTTAGTGATCTACTTTCAAGAGTTAAGTATCTGCAGGCTGCTCAAATGCACGATAAAGAGGTGATGTACGCCTTGGAAGAGACTAAGCAAAACTTTGATAAACAAAAAGCTTTAAAAGAAGAAAAACAAAAAGAACTGGAAGAGCTGCAAACTTTTTTACAAAATCAGCAGACAGTTTTGGCTTCACAAAAAGCAGTTAAGCAAGATTTATTGGTAGCTACTAAAAATGATGAGGCACGTTTCCAATCATTGCTGTCTCAAGCTAGATCTGAGTTTGAAGCGATTCAGGCTATTATTGCTGGTCGGGGAGATGAGGAAGAAGTAGGTGAAGTTAAGGCTGGTGATAAGATTGCTTCGGTTATTACTGGTTCATCATGTAATTCCAGTGGGACCCATTTACATTTTACGGTAGCTGATGGTAATGGTAATACCTATAATCCCTTTTCTTATTTATCAGGCATTGATCACGATAACTGTTCTGGGGGAGGAGATTGTAATGAAGGTGATCCCTTTAATCCTAGTGGGAACTGGTCTTGGCCACTATCTCCTAAAATTAGAATGAATCAAGGGTATGGTAGTACTTGGGCAGTCCAAAACACCTGGGTCGGTCAGATCTACTCATTTCATAATGGAATTGATATTTTAGGTGGTTCAACTGAGGTTCGAGCAGTCCAAGATGGGACGCTTTATCGTGGTAGTTATGGTGGTTCTGGTGGCTGTCGCCTACGTTATGTCCGAGTCGATCATAAGGATGGGGATTTGGAGACGTATTATTTGCATGTGAACTATTAGGTATTGTCAGTCAAAATCACTTTAGAATCCTGCTGCAAAATCTTAAGATATTGAATTTGCAAAACAAGTTCAGAATGAAAATTTTTGCTTTATAATATAGCTTCTAATGATGCAAGAACAAAACATACTCAGGTTTAATTCAATCACTTCAATAAATATTGGCGCTGGCTTATATTGGATTGCAACGGGTATGTTGAATGAAAGTTCTTCAATTGGTGATAAGAATGGCGTTGAAAGAATGACATCAATAATAAATAGAATTTCCAAACTAATAGTTAATGATGGATCTTTAAAACAAACTGATTTACAAATCAGGGCTAAATTGATTGCTATTTTAGACGAATTGCAGACAATTGATCCAGCTCTTGAATTATCACCAATGGATTTATGGGAACTAGCAATTGAAGTTTATTCACAGGATATTACTTTAACAGAAGAGGGACTTGATAAAGAAGAGTTATTTCAAAAACCAGAAAAAACTTTTAGAGAGAGGATTCGAAGACTTGGAAATCAAGGTATTGGTACAATTGTTCCTTTCAAAAAAGATTAGTATGTAGTTTTTTGTTACTATTAAACTATGTCTACTTTGCTTCGTAGCATAGTTTTTTTAGTAGTTTTATTTTTTCTTATTTCGTTTCCACGGTTTGTTTGGGCAATTCCCAATATTAATTCTTATCCGCAACAAATTGAAATTAATCAGGAAAGTAGCTTAAGTTTTACGGGTGATTTAGATTCAAACTCAGAATACTACTATAAAATCAGAATTGGTGTAGATAATACCCTTAATAAAGCTGAAACCTTTAATCCTCAAAGTAATAAGTGGTTGGGTGATAATAGTTCTTGGGTTAGTTTTCCAGTATTAATAACTACAGAAACTGGACAAATCAATCCAGAACAATCAGCAATATTTAGAGTAAAGGATACTGCTGAGTTAGGTAAAAATAACTTGGTTATTAGAGTTCAAAAAGTTGAGACTACTAACAATATTGATAGCGATGAAAAAGAGATTAAGATTATAGTCTCAGAAACAACTTCTACCTCTGAGCTATCACCAACTTCAACTCCGACTCCAACCTCTGAAACTAAAACTTACCAAAACTACGACAATATCAAAATTACTGAAGTTTTTCCTTCTCCAGAAACTGGAGCTGAGTGGGTGGAGTTTTATAATGGCAATGACAACTCCGTTAACTTAGAAGGTTGGTACTTGAAAGACCGCAATGCTTTAGAGAGTAATAAAGATGGAGAAATCATTGCCGATCTGGAAATAGCTAGTAAATCATATAAAGCTTATGAGGTTAACGATATTGCTCTAAATAATAGTGGAGATTTACTCAAATTATTCAATGCTGCTTTGGAAGAAAAATTCAGTTTGGAATATCCAGAAATTAGCAAAGGCATATCATGGGCTTTGGTAAATGATAACTGGTGTCTGGCTGAGCCAAGTCAAAACAGCGCAAATAGTAGCTGTATTGAAGAAGAAAGTGATGAAGAGGAAGATGAAAGTGAAAACCCAACGCCAACGCCTAGCCCCCAAGTTTTAGGTACAAAAACTACTACTCCTAAATCAACTATTAAAAATAGCACTAATTCAGCAGAAGCCAAAAGAAAACTACCAGAGTTACTAAGCACATCCTCTGCTACGCCAATATCTTCAGTTTTAGGTGAGCAAGTTAGTTCTAGATCTGGAACTAAAAAACCACTACTGCCTTTTGGGATTGCTGGTTTGGGATTAGCAATGATTGGAGGGGCTAGTGTGCCAGTGATGAAGCCAAAACTTAATAAGTTTTTACAAAAAGTTAAGAAAAATTAGATTTATATAAACCTACTTCGAAACACCTTCTTGCGGTACAATAGTACTCTATGGCACTAAGTACTATGTTTAATTCTTGTCCATTTCGAAAAATCAAGATGATCAGGTTATGGTTGCCAGTGTTACTATGGTGTGGGGTAATCTTTTTCTTCTCTTCCTTGCCTTCAACCAAAACTCCCTATCTTATTTGGTGGGATGTAGTTATCAAAAAAACAGCTCATGTGACCGAGTACGCTATTTTATTTACCTTACTTTTTAGAGCTTTAAAGCAGACATTTTTAGATACATATGCTATTAAAAATTACAAAATAGTGACGGCTGTCTTAGGTACTCTCTATGCTATGTCTGATGAATACCACCAACGCTTTACCTATGGTCGGACTTCGACAATAAGAGATGTGTTAATTGATGTTGGAGGGATTTTGCTAGCACTATACTTAGTTGGTTGGATTAAAAATAAAAAAGGCAAATTAGTAAAAATTGTTCACTTTATTTACAATAAAACATAATATGAAAATTTTAGTTACTGGTGGAGCGGGATATATTGGTTCGATTTGTGCTCATGAGCTTAAAAAAGCTGGCCATGAAGTAGTAATTTTTGATAGTTTGCAACATGGTGACCGGGAGCGAGTCAAAGATTATGAGCTGGTGATTGGCGAAACTACGGATTTTGAATTTGTCAAAAAAACTCTTGCTCAGCACAAAATCGAAGCAGTCATGCATTTTGCCGCTTGGATTGAGATGGGCGAGTCCATGGTTGATCCGGGAAAATATTTTCATAACAATGTTAATGGGGCTTTACAGTTGCTGCGAGCTATGGTTGATGTCAAAGTCGACAAACTGATTTTTTCTTCTACTGCCGGAGTCTATGGTAATCCGGTTCAGATTCCGATCAAAGAAGACGATCCTAAAACCCCAGTTAACCCTTATGGCGAAAGCAAATTAATGGTTGAGCGGATGTTGCGTTGGTTTGATCAAATTCACCATTTACGCTCTATTACCATTCGTTATTTCAATGCAGCTGGAGCTTTATTGGATGGTAGTTTAGGTGAAGCTCATGAGCCAGAAAGTCATCTTATCCCCAATATTATCAAAGCTGTGCAGGAAAAACGGGAATTTACTCTATTTGGTGATGATTATGAGACTTTTGATGGCACCTGCGTTCGCGATTATATTCATGTATTAGATTTGGCTTCAGCACATATTATGGCTTTGCAGGTATTAAGCGAAGGTCATGCTACTAATGTTTATAATGCCGGAACTGGTCAAGGTTACTCGAATAAACAAATTATTGAGATGGTTGAAAAAGTTACAGGTCAGTCAGTTCGAGTAAACATTTCACAACGCCGACCAGGTGATGCTAATGAGCTTATTGCGGATAGCACAAAGCTGCAGCAGGATTTGGGCTGGAAACCTCAATATTCAGATCTGGAAACAATCGTGACTTCTGCCTGGAAATGGCATAACCGCTAATTTTTCCTTAAGTTTTTTTCAACCCCTCCCAATTTTCATAACTTAATGTCATTTATATTAATAATATAGGAAAATATTGCTATATCTGTAATATTAGGTATAATACTTATATAAAATTCATTTATAATTAATTATCGAATTATATAGGTCTTAATTTAAAGTACTTACAATGATTCAAGCCTGGTTTCTATATTATTATGCTAGCTTCGATTAGTATTATCATTCCAGTAAAAAATGAGCAGGAAAGTCTTCCTGTTTTAATCCCCAGGTTGTTGGAAACTCTTCAAAAAAATTTTAGGCATTTCGAAATTATTGTTGTCAATGATCATTCAACCGATAAAAGTTTAAAAGTTTTGAAAAATCTTAATAAGGAATATCCTTTTAAAATAATAACTAGGAAAGAATCTTCTGGGAAAGGTAAAGCTGTTTGGGTGGGAATTAAGGCTGCCAAATACCAGACTATTGGTTTTATTGACGCTGATTTAGCGTATCCTCCCGAAATAATTCCAGAACTAGCTGAAAGCATAAAGCAATATGATTTAGTTATAGGTAGTAGGAAATATCAAAACAAACAGCGGGTTGGTAAAAAGCTACTAGCTTCTTTGTATAAATTTATTTTTGGTACATTACTATTTAATCTACAGGTTGATATTCAATCCGGTATTAAAGTTTTTAAAAAGAAAATTATTGATCATATTGAAATTAAGCCAGGGAATTGGAGCTTTGATCTAGAATTTGTCCGTAGGAGCGTTGAGGCAGGTTTTAGTATTGGAACTGTGGAAGTACCTTATCATGGACGCCAACACGGTAACCGGAAATCAAAGTTATTTTCAGCCAGTTTTGAACTACTAAGCTTGTCGATTTGGCAGCGTCTTCATCACGTCAAGCCTTTGTATATTGATCAAAATAAAGAGGGTGTAATTGGCTATAAACGGAGACGGTTTACTACTCATACACAGTTAGAATTACATCAATCAGCTATTACAAGCTTGAAGCATTGGCAAAAATTGACTATATTTCTAATTTTGGCTTCAGTGGCTGTGGGCATATGCCTAAATCCTATTCAGACATTAAAAGTAGTGGTTGCGATTTTAAGCTCAATCTATTTTATTGATGTTTTATTTAATCTCTATTTAATTTTAAAAAGTCTCCATTTCCCGCCAGAAATTTCAGTTAGCCAAGCAGAAATTCAAGCTTTAAAACCAGAGCTTTTACCCATCTACACCATTCTTTGTCCGCTATACAAAGAAGCTCATGTTTTGCCACACTTTTTGAAATCAATTGCTAAGCTTGATTGGCCCAAGGATAAACTTGATGTCCAGTTGCTTTTGGAAGAGGATGACAGGGTTACGATTGAAGCTGCCGAGAAACTAAATTTGCCTGATTATGTCAGAATTATTGTTGTCCCTCATTCCCAACCTAAAACAAAACCCAAAGCTTGTAATTATGGTCTTAAGCAGGCTATTGGTGAATTTTTGGTTATCTATGATGCAGAAGACCAACCTGATCCATTGCAGCTTAAAAAAGCCTATCTTGCTTTTAATAAAGCTTCGGATGACGTCAAGTGTTTGCAGGCCAAACTTAACTACTACAATCCTGAGCAAAATATTCTCACCAGGCTGTTTACAGCCGAATATTCGCTTTGGTTTGATATTACCTTGTCCGGTTTGCAGTCAATAGATACCACTATTCCCCTTGGCGGTACCAGCAACCATTTCCGTACTCAAGAATTGCAAAAGCTGCAGGGTTGGGATGCTTTCAATGTGACTGAAGATTGTGACTTGGGCGTAAGGCTTTTTAAAGAAGGTTTTAAAACTGCCATGATTGATTCGACAACTCTTGAGGAGGCTAATAGTAAAGTAGGCAATTGGTTTAGG
Source organism: Candidatus Beckwithbacteria bacterium (assembly GCA_012797845.1). Taxonomy (NCBI): domain Bacteria; phylum Candidatus Beckwithiibacteriota; species Candidatus Beckwithbacteria bacterium. Next base: position 105,233 of record JAAZOH010000040.1, on the reverse strand, counting down.
CAACGATCCCGATGGATTAAAGGCTATATCCAAACTTACTTTGTTCACATGCGTCACCCGGTTCAGTTTGTCAAAAATCAGAGTTGGCATGCTTTTATTTTTCAATTGGTAGTGGGGGGCAAAATTGCTTTCATGCTCATTAATCCGATTTTATGGTTAGCAACAATTGCTTACTTTTCGCTCTACGCCATCGTTGGTCCGACTATCGAATCCCTCTATCCGGCCTCAATTTTTTACATGGCTATGACTTCACTGATTTTTGGTAATTTCTTATTTATCTACTATTACATGATTGGCTGTGCCAAGCGAGAACAGTGGCAACTGGTCAAATTTGTCTTTTTGATTCCTGTGTACTGGTTGATGGTAAGCCTAGCGGCAGTAAAAGCCCTATGGCAGTTTATAGTCAAACCGTACTACTGGGAAAAAACCATTCACGGTTTGCATTTAGGACAGCAACAGGAACAGGCCGAGGCTCAAGCGGAACAGCAAGTTGAATCAGTTGATAGGCAAAGTTTTATTGGCCGCAGATTTGGATTTTTAATAAGCACTGATGCGGTATCGGGTGGGATTTTAGTGGCTGCCTCCATGTTGGGTAATGTGCTGAATTTTCTCTATAACGCCTATCTATCTAGAACTATTTCTTTGGAAAGTTTTGGTTTAGTGAGCCTGATGGGCAACTTCCTGTTTTTATCTGCTATTCCTCTAAGCGGTTTATCCCGGACTATTACCAATAAAAGTGCCTACTATTTTGGTAAGTATCAAACGGCTATCAAAAGCTACTGGGCTCACATTCGTAGCAAGGTAGTTTATATCGGTTTAGCTTTGACGGCTCTGTGGTTATTAACTACGCCTTTTCTCAGTCATTACTTTAATTCCTCAAGTGTCATCCCGTTTATACTATTTACCCCAATTTGGTTTATTGGCACGGTAGCAGCAGTTGATAGTGGTTATTTGTCTGGAATTTTACAATTTAAAACTTTAGCTTTTATGGTTGCAGCTGAAGCTACCAGTAAATTAGTCTTCACCGTGTTATTAGTTCAACTTGGTTTTGAGCATTGGGTTTATATGGCGATTCCCTTATCTATGGCTGTTTCGTTTCTAGTTGGGTGGTATGCAGCCAAAAAAACTAAGGAGAAGCACATTGAACAAAGCCCGGCTTTATACAAATTTCCAGTTAAATTTTTCTCAAGTTCAGTTTTATTGAAATTTTCATCTGTAGCTTTTTTGAGCTTTGACGTAATTTTAGCCAAACATTATCTTTCACCTAGTGACGCTGGTCACTATGCCCTAGTAGCTTTGGTGGGCAAAATGATTTACATGATTGGCAGCCTGTTTAGCCAGTTTGTTTTACCGATTGTGAGTAAAGCTGAGGGGGAGAGTAAAGCCAGTAAACCAATTTTTTATAAGCTTTTTTATCTTTCCAGTGGAGTAAGTTTATTAGCCTACCTATTTGTTGGTCTGTTGGGTAAATACACCACACCATTACTCTTGGGTAGTAAAATAGTTCCGGTAGTTGGACTTTTGCCAATTTACGGCATTGCTATCTTTTACTTCACGGTGGCCAATATTATTGCCACCTTCCATCAGGCTAGGAATAAGCACCTTTTCCCAACTGTCAATTTTATGTTTGCCTTGGTGCAAATTTTTGGCATTGTTTTGTTTCATAGTAGTGTGAGTCAAATTGTTTGGGTAATGGCTATTGTGGGATTGGCCAATTTGTCAGCCATGGCTTTTCTGCATATTTTTGCTGATGCCTTGCCGACTATTTGGGGAAATATCACTGATTTTTTAGGGCTGTTTTTATCTGTTCCTGCTCCAGAAAAAAAGAAGCTTGATAGCTATAAGATTTTGATTTTTAACTGGCGTGATACCAAGCATATTTGGGCTGGGGGAGCTGAGGTTTATGTCCATGAAATTGCCAAACAGTTGGTGGAAAAAGGCCACACAGTGACAGTTTTTTGTGGTAATGATCACCACAATCCTAAGTTTGAAACCATTGACGGTGTCCATATTGTCAGGCGGGGTGGTTTTTATACTGTCTACATTTGGGCATTCTTTTACTACCTATTTCGGTTTAAAGGTAAATATGATGTGATTATTGACGGTGAAAATGGCATTCCCTTTTTTACGCCACTGTATGCCAAAGAACCGATTGTTGGCTTAGTTCATCATGTGCATCAAGAAGTTTTTCGTAAAAACCTCAACCCCTTTTCAGCCATGCTAGCTACCTTTTTAGAAAGCCAACTGATGCCTTGGGTGTATCGTAATGTGGAAATGATCACGGTGTCCGAGTCTTCTAAAAAAGACATGATCAAAATTGGTCTGGGCAAAAAACATCAAATTGCCATTATCAATCCAGGGGTGACAGTTTGCAGTCCCAAAAATAGCAAAAAAACTTCCTACCCATCAATCCTGTATTTGGGCCGATTAAAAGCATATAAATCAATAGATACACTTATTGAAGCGATGGTAGAGATTAAACAAAAACAGCCTAAAGCAAAGCTAACTATTGCCGGTTTTGGAGAGCATAAAAAACAGCTCAAAAAACTGGTTAAAAAACTTCATTTGCAAGACACTGTTTCTTTTGTAGGTAAAGTTAGTGAAGAAGCTAAATACAAACTCCTAACAGAGTCTTGGGTTTTTGCTTATCCGTCTTCAATGGAGGGGTGGGGTATCTCGGTCATTGAAGCCAATGCTTGTGGTACCCCAGTAGTGGCGGCCAATGTCCCTGGCTTGCGGGATTCCGTTTCTAATCCCCATACCGGTTACTTAGTTCCTCATGGTGATAGCGGTGCTTTTGCTCAGAAAATTACCCAGCTTTTGACTAAGAAAAAACTGAGGACCAGAATGGAGCAAGAAGCTCAGAAATGGGCTGGGCAGTTTAGTTGGGATAAAAGCAGTCAAAAACTTATTGAGATTATAAAAGCCTAAACTATGAAACTGACGATAAAAAAACTACTAGATACATTAAGATTTCACCTGACCTTGTTTTGGCAGACACCGAAAGATTACTTATACTCATTTACTTATTCTGGAAAAAGAAAAATTGCTATTAAACCATTTTCCGGCCATGCCCGAAAAGTAGCCTGTGAAATCATTGCTTGGGCTGAAAGTACATTTCCCGGTACTACTGTTTACTTTGTTGGCTCAACTAATTTAGGTATAGAAGGTATTGGTGATGTAGATTTGTTTATGCCTTGTGAGCCTAAAAATTTCAACAATATAGTCCCAATTATCGAAGCGAAATTTGGGTTGCCCACTAAAACCAGACCTAGTTATGTTGAATGGAAAATTGATTATAAACAGGTTGAGCTTGAATTTACCATCATTGACCCACAGTCAAGTTTTCTCAAAATGCAATTGGAAATTTTTGAAAAATTACAAAGCAATTCTAAAATTTTAGCTGAGTATAAAAACCTCAAAACATCTGCCAACCATCTTTCGGTGCGAAACTATCAACTTAGAAAAATGGAGTTTTTTAATAGATTATTGAGCTCATAAGTTACTCCTATGTCTAAAAATCCAAGTAAACAAAATCATTTTCCTAAAACAGTGGGTAAGTACCGTTTTAAAGCTATTGCGCAAAGCTGTAATCATCAAACTAGTTATCGTTATGCCTGGTATGAAAATAATCAAGGTAGACAAGCGATAGCTAAAATGTGGAGTGGCAACATTCCAAATCTTGATCGTTACTGGATAGCAAATGACTTGCTGTTCCATCAATTATTTAACCAGCTAAGCAGGCAAGAAAGACTTAATTTACAAAAAAAGTATCCAAATATTTTAATTCCCAAATTACTCCATTTTATTGTTAAGCCTACACGAATTGTAATTCTATTTGAAAAGATTGACTGTGTAACCGTTAATAAAAGTAACTTATCAGCCAAGCAAAAAATTAGCTTGTATGAAAACGTGTTTGCTTATTTGCACCATCTTGGACAAGTCCAAAACAAAGCTGTTTTTAGTAAATTGAAAAAACGGGGCATGAATTACAATATTGGCACTTTTGTAGCTTTTGCTGTCAAAGCTTTACTGCAGTACCCAAAAAAAATAAGTGAACTTTGGTCGGCTATTAGCATTTTTTTTGCAAGCACACCCTTGCTGCTAACCCACAATGAACTGGCTTTAGCGCATCGGGATATTGGTGATTATAATTTACTCGTAGCGCCAGGCAATAAAGTCTATATTATTGATTTCCAGTTAACAGTTTTGACTCATCCTTTGTTTGAGATTATCGATTTTTTGACCGATCTGTGGGAAGATCAGGATTTGTTCAAACTATTTTGGCAAAGCCAAACTATACAGACTATTTTGAAAACCCCAAAACAAAAACAAATTTTTAAAGCCTTAGCTATTTATGCCATATTTTTGGAGCTGACTGCAGTTGTTGATGCCAACCAAAACTCGTCACTAAAATTTTTACATCACATCTTAACTATATGATCAAAACTATAAGACCATCCGTTACCATCGGTATTCCAGCTCACAATGAGGGTAAAAACATTAAAGCCTTGTTATTAACTATTCTTAATCAAGTACAAAGAGATTTTGAAATCAAAAATATTATTGTGATTTCTGATGCTAGTAGTGATACAACGGTTAGCCAAGTTAAGTCTTTAAAAAATCAAAAAATCCAAATATTTGAAAATCCAAATAGAAGTGGAAAGTCAGCTTGTATTAATCAAATCTTTGCAAAAAGTCGTGCGGATATCGTAGTTATTTTTGATGCTGATATTAAACTTCCTGACCAAAAAGTTTTGCAAACATTATTAACCCCTATGATTACAGATTCTGAGGTTAAACTAGTTTCAGGATATGTGAAGCCGATATCACCACAAACTTTTGCTCAACATATTGCGTATATGTCATGGCATGTTTGGGATTTAACTAAAAAAATTGCCAATCAGCCAATGTATTTTTGCGAAGGCGCTATCAGAGCTTTTGCTAAACCGCTTTATAAGCAATTAGTTTTTCCTAGCTTTAGTGCAGATGATGTTTATCCATACCTATATTGCCAAACGCACAGTTTAAAATATTACTATAAACCTGAAGCCTATGCTCAGTTTGTTTTGCCGGCCACATTACGAGACTACTTCAAACAAAATATCCGCTACCTTCATTCACAGAATGTGCAAGAAAAAAACTTTGACAAAGATTTAATCAGCAAATCATACACCATTACAATGAGTCATAAATTGAGGGGACTGTGGCAAAGTATGACGCAAAGCCCTGGATGGACTTTAATTTATATAGGGGTAGTACCCTTAGTTCACTTGGTGGCATTTTTTGATAAAAAGGAAGTTAGTGCCAATTGGACTGTCATTAGTTCTACTAAAGATACCTTATGAAAGCACGTATAGTTTTTTCCAGCTACGACAGTCTAAAAAATCCTTACTATGCAGGAGGTGGAGCTTTAGCAGTACATAAAGTAGCTAAGGCGTTAACTAAAAACTATAACGTTACTATTTTTACAGGCAAATATCCGGGTTGTCATGATAAAAAAATCAATAGAATACAGTATTGCCATATTGGAATAACTTGGTTGGGACCAAAACTGAGTCAGTTGGCATTTCAAATTGCTTTAATCTACAAAGCCATCAGTGAACAATATGATTTATGGATTGAAAGCTTTACCCCACCATTTTCTACTACCTGTTTACCACTGTTTACTAAAAAACCGGTGATAGGTTTAGTGCACATGCTGGCAGGGGAAGATATGCAGCGCAAGTACAAGCTACCGTTTATTTTTTTTGAAAACCTTGGACTTCGTAGTTATCAGCATTTTATTGTTTTAACTCAAAAGATTAAAAACAGAATTTCAGCCGTCAATCCTAAAGCTCAAATGTATGTAGTCAGCAATGGAGTTGATGTGTATGCTTTGCCAACCACCAAAACTCATAAAAATTTTATTCTGTTTTTAGGAAGATTGGAAATTGACCAAAAGGGATTAGATATCTTACTTGAATCGTATAAACAAACTGAGGATCAAGTTAAGCAGAACTTGATTATTGCTGGGAGTGGAACTAAAACTGAAGAAAATCGGTTGAGAAAAATGATACACAAACTAGAATTGCAAGATAGAGTTATATTGCTCGGTAAAGTTGTTGGCAAAGAAAAAAGGAAATTGCTCCGCCAAGCTTCTTTTATTGTGATTCCTTCTAGGTTTGAAACTTTTTCAGTAGTAGCTTTGGAAGCTTTAGCCTATCGGTTACCCATAGTTGGTTTTACTATTGATGGCCTTAGTTGGATTCCTAAAGATTGCTGCTATCTCGTAAAAGACTTTGATAAAGAAGCATTATCTCAAGCTATTAAAACAATGGGCCAAGATGAAAAACTGAGAACCGCTATTTCCCATGCTTGCGAAGAAGGAGTAAAAATATTTAGTTGGGATTTAGTAGTAGAAAAATACAAACAAATAATTAAAGATGTTCTAGTAAATAAAAATTATGTTTAAAACATTACTAGCAACCATTGTCAAAGAAAAAATTCCCTGCTTTTTTATCTCGCCCCACTTGGATGATGCGGCTTTGTCGGCTGGGGATTTGATTGCATACCTAAGCTCAAAAACCAAAGTGACTGTCATAACTGTTTTTACCAAAGGCTCAGAAGGGCCATATACGTTGTCAGGGAGACAGCATTTAAAAGTCAACGGTTACCAAGATTTACAAAAACTTTTTGCAGATAGAAGAGTAGAGGATAGGGAAGTGTTTAAGCTCCACAATGTCAAAGTTGAACATTTACCATATACTGATGCCTCTTTCCGTAAAAAACAAAGCAATAAACAATTTTTACAATTTTTGGGCAAACTGTTACCGGAATTTTTACACGTCTACCCTACGTATCGATGGCATGTGTTATTGGGTCAAGTAGCCAAAGAAGAAAATACTTTGATTAATCAAATTAGTGACCAGCTAGCAAGACAAATACCAAAAAAAGCTGTAGTCTTTGCTCCACTGGGAGTTGGTAAGCATGTTGACCACATTATTATCAGAAAAGTTTGTAGTAAGTTGGCAAGAAACGTAGTCTACTGGTTGGATTTTCCTTATGGGTTAAAGGAAGATTTGGACACAGAATTTATTAAAACAAATCAATTGATCAAAACCAGATTTTCTAAATGTGGAGATCAAAAGAAAACCATGATCAAAGGCTATAAAACTCAAATTTTTGGGTTATTTCCAAAAGGACTTGTGCCAGATTTGCCCGAATATTACTTTACCCACCGGTGACCTTATTCACTTGCTATACTTTACTTATGTTTAAAAAAATTGATTTTATTACCATTTTCGTTTTAGCCCTAGCATGTTTAACTATTGTTTTAGCCTTGCGAGGCAGGCTTGGTAATCCAGTCGCTCAGGAGTTGACCAGTGCTTACTGGACAGATAAAGGACCATTGGAGCTTTCACCAGAGCGAGGTCGCTTTGCCTTGCTTTACTCGCTGGTTGAAGACAAATCATTTTATTTTTCCCTGCCGGTGGCCCGGTTTGCTACGCCTGATTTAGGCTATAAAAATGGACACTACGTTTCCATGTTTGCTCCCGGGGTTTCTTTTATGACAGCTCCTGGTTATATGGTAGGAAAGTTGTTTGGAGCTGCTCAAATTGGTACCTATGCGATTGTGGCGCTTTTTGCACTTTTAAACCTGATTTTAATCCAAGCTATTGCCCGACTTTTAGGTGTGCCAAAGCTGGCTGCTTTATTGGGAGGTTTGATTTTCCTCTTTGCTACTCCAGCCTTTGTGTATGGAGTTTCGTTTTTCCAACACCATATTTCAACGTTTCTAATATTAGCCAGTCTCTATTTGCTCATCAAATTTAAAACCTGGTGGTCGCTAGGCTTGATTTGGTTTTTGGCCGCCGCCGCCATTCCTATTGATTACCCAAATTTATTCTTGATGTTTCCGATTGCTCTATTTGCAGCTGGAAGATTGTTAATAATTAGTCCAGGGAGAGCTAAAGTCAAAATTTCTCTATGGTTACCCGGTATTTTATCTATTGCTACTGTTGTATTGCCACTATATTTTTTTATGTGGTTCAATCAGCAATCCTATGGCAATCCCTTCCAGTTTTCCGGGACGGTTTCCAGTGTTAATGCTATTGATGAGCAAGGGAAGCCAACCACGCCAACTGAAATTGGGACTTTAGATATGCAAACGTACCTTAATCCCGAACTGCAAAAAAAATCAGCAGTTGGTTTTTTCAAAACCAGAAATTTAGTAAATGGACTCTATACCCACCTTATTGGTTCTGATCGCAGTATCTTATGGTTTACCCCTATTATGTTTTTTGGGGCTTTGGGGCTTTGGCTGCTTTTTTTGAAAAAACCATATATAGCAGCTGTATTGATTGCTATAGTTGGGGTTAATCTAACTCTGTATTCACTTTGGGGTGATCCCTGGGGTGGTTGGGCTTTTGGTTCGCGTTATCTGGTGCCAGGCTATGCCATTTTAGCTATTGGCATTGCTTATCTAGTTGATTATTTTAAACATAAACCTTGGTTTTTAATCATCTTTTTGCCAGTAATGGCATACTCAATTTATATCAATACATTGGGAGCTATCACCAGCAGTGCTATTCCTCCCAAGGTTGAAGTGCTCGCTTTAGAAAAACTTTCGGGCCGAGTTGAACACTACAACTTTTTACGTAGTTGGGAATTTTTGCAAAGTAACCAATCAAAATCTTTTGTATATCAAACTTGGGGCCATACTTATCTTAGTGCAACTCAGTACTATTTACTTATTGCAACATGTTTAGTTTGGATTAGTGGTGGTTTAGCAGGGTTACTATATTGGCAGGCATACCATGAAAAAAAATAAGCTTATACCAGAAACCATTAGCTTTTCATTACCAAAATCCTGGCTTAAAAAAGCCGAACTGATAGTGAATAAGTATGCTTTAGTGGTTATAGCCTTAGCTTTAACGATTACAGCTATAGTTACTTTTTGGACATACTACTATAACGGTCTTGGTATTGCTTACAATGACGCTCGGTCTCATCTGGATATTGGGCGAAGGGTAGTTGAAGGTCTTAAACCAGGATTAGCTCAACTGGGTTCGGTTTGGTTACCGTTGCCACATTTGCTGATGGTGCCCACCGTCTGGAGTGATTTTATGTGGCACTCAGGGTTAGCTGGAGCTTTGCAATCTATGATTGCCTATGTGGCCACCGGAATTATCATCTATCTGTTTTTGCAAAAAATAAAAGTTGGTTTATTGGGTAGGTTGGTGGCAGTTTTTATTTGGGCGGCTAATTTAAATGTTTTATATTTGCAGTCAACTGCTATGACCGAGCTTCTGCTTTTAGGAACCATGACAGGTGGTGCCTACTATCTGCTACGTTGGTTCCAAACTAATCGATTGCTGGAACTGATAAAAGCCTCATTTTGGATAATGCTATCAACGTTAATTCGTTACGACGGCTGGTTTTTACTGTTTGTTTCGACCATTTTAATTGCCTTTCAGGTATACCGGAAAAAAGGCTATAAAACCACAGAAGGTATCGTGATTATGTTTTGTACTCTGGCTGCTTTTGGGATTTTTTTATGGCTACTCTGGAACCAATTGATTTTTAAAGACGCCCTTTACTTTGCTTTTGGGCCTTTCTCAGCCCGAGCTCAGCAAAAGCAGCTGGAAGCAGCCGGGAATTTACCCACCCAACATAATCTACTTTTATCTGTAAAAGTGTATCTCTATGCCCTTTTTTACAATTCATACACTATTCCGGCGCTGTTAGGTTTTGTGGGAGCAATATGGTTTTGGTTTGATAAAAAGCTTAAAAGCGAAGTCAAGATTGCAAGTATTGCTTTACTGGCTCCACTTTTTTTCAATATCATTGCTTTATTTTTTGGCCACTCAGTTCTTTTTATCCAAGGTATTTCCGGCAATACCTGGTTTAATGTCCGGTATGGAGTCATGCTGATGCCTTCTATTGCAATTTATCTTGGCTATTTAGTTGACCGGGCTAAACAGCTGAAATGGGTTTATATTGGCTTACTACTTATGGTTAGTTTCTTTGCTATAGTCAATCATGATGCAGTGACTATAGATGATGCCAGGGTTGGTTCTTCTCAGAAAAATGTCAGCGAGGTATCTGGTTGGCTCAAATCCAGAACTTATGATAATCCAGGTTTGATTCTGATTTCGGCTGCTTCTCATGATGCTATCATCTTTTCTTCTGGTTTACCGATGCGGCGCTTTATCCATGAAGGGACGGGTGATTACTGGCTGGATGCTACAGCTTATCCGGATCGTTGGGTTCGTTGGATTATTTTGCGCACCTATGATGATAATGATTTAACCTATAAGCTAGTCAGTAAGACCAGTGGTTTTAAAAAATATAAGCTGATGGCTAAGTATCCATTTGCCGATATTTACGAACTCAAGCCTGAATATGTGCCCCGCCTGTTGGGTAATCCGGAGGCCAATCAATTGTAAAGCTATGAAAAAGATTCTAATTAGCTTAATCATCTGTCTATTTTTACTGTTTCCCCAACCAGTTTACGCTGATAATGAAGTTCCCTGGTGGCAGGTGCAGTCGGTTGATACCATGAAATACTCCCGTGATAAAGCTCGGGAAAAATTAGGTGATCGGGATTTTGATATGGTTATTGATGTCCAGATCAGCAATATTGCCAAAACCGGAGCTACTCATGTAGCTATTGCTACCCCCTATGATGTGGAATTTTTACCTATTTTAAAACGTTGGGTGACAGCTGCGCGAAAGTACCAATTGAACGTTTGGTTTCGGGGTAATTGGGCCGGTTGGGAGGGCTGGTTTGAATACCCTAGCATTAGCCGGGAAGAACACTTAGCTAAAACCAAGCAATTTATTGAAGACAACCCAGGGCTGTTTAAAGATGGTGATATTTTTAGCTCTTGTCCAGAATGTGAGAATGGTGGACCGGGTGATCCCAGAAAAACCGGAGATGTTGAAGGCTTCCGCAATTTTCTTATTAATGAATATAAGATTAGCCAGACAGCTTTTGAGAGTATCGGTAAAGATGTTAAGACCAACTACTTTTCCATGAATGGAGATGTGGCCATGCTGATTATGGATCCTGAAACTACTAAAGCCTTAGATGGAGTTGTGGTGATTGACCACTATGTGGAAAGCCCGAAGCGTTTAGCTGATGATATTCGCAGGTATGCCCAAGCTACGGGTGGAAAAATCGTTTTAGGAGAATTTGGTGCTCCTATTCCTGATTTGCATGGTGATATGTCTGAGCAGGAACAGGCGGAATGGCTGGATACTGCCATGTTAGCTTTAGCTGAAACTCCAGAACTTATTGGTGTAAATTACTGGGCCAATACTGGCAGTTCAACCCAACTTTGGTATGAAGATGGTAGACCTAGGTCTGCAGTTACTGTTTTGACAAAATACTTTCAGCCGCAAGTCGCCAGTGGTGTAGTTAAAGATATAACAGGTGATAAGTTAGATAGTGTAGCTGTGACCAGCCCGTACTTTCATATAGTAACTGGTCGTGACGGTCAATTTATCCTGCCGTTTTTAGAGAGCAATCCTACGCTGACTATTTCTGCTGATGGTTATGATAGTCAAACGGTTAATTTAGCTTACCGCAGCCAGCCCATGACCATAATCCTGCGAAAACATCGCGAAGATTGGTTGTTTCGTCTCAAAAAAAGCATTACAGAATTTATTAGCAGTCTTTTTAAAAAAGAGTATAACTTCTAAAAATACTCTACTTAAAATCTATTTTTACTTTTACTTCGGAAATTATTCGTAATTGTGATATAATCCTATTTATCTTATAAGTTTTTAAATAGCTGCCCTGATAGCTATGTTGAAAAAAATTATTACTTTGGGCAGTTTTTTTATTCTTCTATTTACCTTTTTTGCTCAAAAAGCCTTAGCAGTTTCTGCTCCAGATTTTCCATCATGTGCTAGTCCTAGAGGAGAAATTATTGCAAATTATAGTGATGGTTTGCACGGCATTGTGGGAGTTATTACTGATAACCATGGTTCTGATCAGGTCTATCAAGTTAGTTCGGATCTACTGATTCAATGCTTTTGTCCAGAAGGTGGCAATGGCACTCAAACTAATTGGTGGCAAATTGGTGATCTTTCTCAAGATGATATTAACGCTTTTAGAAAACAAGGTTGGTATTATGTGCCCAATGGGGAAGTTTGGGGATTATCCCAAGCTCCATATCTGGCCCAAAACCAGTACTATGATTGTGGCAGTGGTCCCAAACCAACCCCAACTAGTACGCCTAATCCAGATGGTGGTAAACACTCTAGTATGGGTAAAAACGGGCCGACTTGTGAAGATAGTGCTATTGAAGTGACTTATGATGCCAGAGAAAACGGCAATAAAGTTGAAGGAGTTAAGGTTACCTTTATTTACCGTGGTATGCGGCAAATTGCCCATACCAATAAAGACGGTCGAGCCAGTGTTTCTTATAGCCATAGTGGTGAAGGCTCAATCGAAGCTGAAGCAGAAGACAATTTCCCTAATCAAGCTGTTTACATTGATACGCTAATTTGCGATAGCGGTATTGGTGGCGGTTCAATTTTAGGAACCAGCAGCTCCTGGTACGACAATTCAACCGGTATTGGTGGAGCTATTTTAGGCTTAGCTGATACTGGAACAACTGATGAAATTGCTATGCTCTTAGGTTTAGCGGGATTAAGTTTTGCTGGCAGCTGGGTCTTGCATAAAAAATCAGTCCGTTAAGGTTTAGCTTGTGAGCAGTTTTGTAAAACCTTCTCAAGTTTTTTTAATCATTGGCTTTTGTTTTCTAATGACAGCGGGCTATTTGCTGTGGCAAAAGTATGTGCCGGCCAAACTAAGTTTTACTAATACTCAGCTAGTTCAAAATACAACTACTACTCAAAATACCTCCAAACTTCCCGTTAGACTGCAAATCTCAGCTTTGGATATAGATGTTGCTGTACAAGCAATGAGCTTTGCTGATAGCCATTGGAGTGCGCCTAGCCAAGGAATTGTCTACCTTTTGGATACACCACTACCTGGACAAATGGGTAATAGTGTTTTGTATGGTCACAACTGGAATAGTCTGCTTGGCAATCTTAATAAAGCTAAAGTTGGTCAGACTATAACTATCCAATTTTCCGATAAGTCAGTACAAAATTTTACTATTCAAAGTATTAGAGTAGTTTCTTCTAATCAAGCTGAAGTGCTGGATCAAAGTAAAGATCAACGATTGACGTTATATACCTGTACTGGTTTCTGGGACCAAAAGCGCTTAGTGGTGGTAGCTAAACCACAATCTTCCCTATAATTCTTATTCGCAACCTATAACTATAATTGAGTTAGCTATAATTTTCAAAATGCATATTGACAAGTGTATAGAAAATCGTTACTTTAAAATTGCTAAAAGCTGTGGAAATCTTTTTATGCAGTACAAAAAAATACTGCTAAAGCATGCAAAATAGCTACACTACCAGATACAATCTTGGCCACAAAGGTCTTACATCATAAGCCAGCACACGTGCTGGTTTTTTGTTGCTTAAGATTTCAAATATTAAAGGATAGTTTTAATAAACTATAAGATAAAAGAAAGGTGGTGAAGAGAACATGAAAAAAATTTTTTTAAGCCTGTTAACGCTAAGTTTTGTAGCAATCGTTGGAGTAGTAGCTACATCTGCTTATTTTTCAGACACTGAAACTTCAACTGGCAACTCACTGACAGCTGGGACAATTGACTTAAAAGTTGATAATCATAGTTACTACAATGGTTTTTCAGTAGATGGTGGATTAGAACTTATGGAGAGCACTACTTGGGAACTAACTAATCTTACCAACCAACTCTTTTTTGATTTTCATGATCTTAAACCAGGGGATTTAGGTGAGGATACTATTAGCTTGCATGTAGCAGACAATCCAGCTTGGGCGTGTATGGATATCACACTAACTCAAAATGATGAAAACACAGCAAATGAACCAGAACTGACGGCTGGAGACAGCGAGGATACAGAGGATCTTTGGGATGGAGAACTGGCTCAAAATCTCAATATGATTTTCTGGGCTGATGATGGTGACAATGTTTTGGAAAATAACGAACTAGATAAAATATTGTTTGAAGGATCGGCTTATACTTTGATAAACAATGGCAAATGGACTTTAGCTGATGCAAGTCACAATCTTTGGGATGGTAGCGGACCATTGCAAGCTGGTAATCAAGATTATTTTATCGGTAAAGCCTGGTGCTTTGGGACACTAACAAAAGCACCAGTAGCAGTTGGCCAAGATCCCACAGTTAACCCAGGGGTGATTTGTGATGGCACAGCTGATCTTAATTTAGCTCAGACAGACAGAGTTATGGCAGACGTGGTTTTTAATATTTTCCAAGCCAGGCATAATGACAGCTTTGTTTGTCCGACTTGTATTGAAGATTCGGTTTATGCTGATCAGGCTTTTACCCTAGTGCAGGGTTTACGTAAAAATGGAACACCGGTTTTAGCTAATAGAAGCAATCCAGCTTCAGTTGAGGGAGCACTGGATGGCAATTTTGTCAGCCTTGGTTTTGGCGGCCAAATTACTGTGTCTTTTGCTAATCCGATTGTTGACGATACTGCGAATGTAAGTGCCGGAGACATTTCTTTCCATGAGGTGACCAATGGCCGATCTAGTTACCCCAATGAAACAGCTGATATTTTTGTAAGTCAGGATGGGAATAGTTTCGTCTATATTGGCACGATTAGCAATCATGATAGTAGTTCTGGAGTATCTTATGTTGATATCTCTGGATCAGGTTTTGATTGGGTCAAATTTGTCCGGATTGTTGATACTAGTAATCCGGCTGATTTTAGCCAAAGTGATGCTGATGGCTATGATTTGGATGCAGTAGATGCTGTACAAGTTAATACCTGTTTAGAGTCAGATAGGTAAGCGGTTGACGCATTACTTTTGCTTTGTTAGAAAAATAATAAATTTCACTTTAAGGAGGTGAAAAAATATGAATAAAATTTTACTAAGTGTTTTAACTATTGCTACAGTTGGGGCAATTGGCGTCTATGCTACTCAAGCATATTTTTCTGATACCGAAACCTCAACTAATAATGTTTTTACTGCTGGATCAATTGATTTGAAAGTAAGTAATGATAGCTATGTTTCAGATCAAATTACTGGTGCGTTAGTTGCAAGCCCAAATACGTCATGGATTAGTGCTGACTTAACTACAGTAAATAAGTTTTTTGATTTTACGGATATAAAGCCAGGCGATATTGGTGAGGATACCATTGATTTAACTGTTGATAATAACGATGCTTGGGCTTGTGCCGAATTAACTTTAACCAGCAATGCTGATAATGGCTGTAGTGAACCAGAATTAGATGATGATCCAAGTTGCGCAACAGAATCAGCTGAACTTATGGATGGTGAGCTAGCTCAAGGTATTGAATTTGTTTGGTGGGCTGATGATGGTGACAATGTTTTGGAAGAAAATGAAGAAGCCTCTAAGTACTATCTTGGGCCTGAAACTATTGCAAATCTTTTAGGTACTGATAATACAATTCAATTAACCTTAGCTGATAAGTATCTTAACTTTTTTGATAGAACCAGATTGGATCAAGGTGACACCGTATTGCCTCTAAAAGGCTTGCAAACCTATTATATTGGTAAGGGTTGGTGCTTTGGTGAAATGACACTGACTCCTTTACCTGAAGATACAACTGGTCCTTTAGTCAGAGGAACTGGGTTTACTTGTAATGGAGTAGAGGTAAATAACGCAGCTCAAACAGATACTTTGACTGCCGATCTCAAGTTTACCGCCATTCAATCACGGAACAATATGGACTATGTATGTCCAGAGCATGAGCAATAGATTAATTTGTTTTTTCGTTAGCGGGGAGGGAGGGGTATTTGCCCCTCTCTCCTTAGCTAGAGAAATATTTTAGTTGGTTTTTGAGAAGCCAATTTTTGCTTTTAAAAACGAGCTAAGAAAATATGAAGATTTTTAAAATCATTCAAACTATTTTTTATACCTTGGTGATTTTGTTGATAGTGCTTATAGCTGGAAGTTTAATGCTGACCCGGCTCAATACTCCAATCGACTATAAACTTTTTATGGTGCAATCAGGTTCGATGGAGCCAGCTATTCCCATGGGAAGTTTAGTAATTGTTGCACCGCAAAAAAATTACCAAGTTAATGACGTAATTACGTTTCGGGGAGAAATCAATCCTAAAGAAACAGTGACTCATCGGATTGTAGATATCAGTCAAGATAAAGATTTAGGGTTAACTAGTTACCGCACCAAAGGGGATGCTAATAATACACCTGATTTAGAGTTGGTCAGATCTGATCGGGTAGTAGGTAAAGCTACTGTCTACCTTCCTTATCTTGGCTATCCGATTGCTTTTGCCCAAACCCAAATGGGTTTTATTGTTCTAATTGTAGTGCCAATAACTATCATTGTTTACGCCGAGTTGGTCAATATTAAAACCGAACTTGGCCAGATGGCTTTAAAACATAAAGAAAAGAAAAGGCAAAAAGCTGAAGAAAAAAAATGAAAATAGTGAAGAAAATTATTTAAAGTTAAAAAGAAATAAAGAAAGGAATTATATGAGAGAAAGAACTGAGTTAGTTCCATCGCATGTTGAAGAAGCTGCTATGGAAGCAGGTGGAAGAGAAGGGACAGTGGGATTACCTTTGGCAAGGTCGTTTGATGTACAGGAATCAGCAGCTTCAGCTGCAGGGCTTGATGAAATCCCTGTAGGAGCTATGGAAGAAATCCAAAGACAAAAAGCACGTCAATTATTATCAGCCTGGATTCTCTGTAATTTAGCTCATGAGTCTAGAGCGAGTAAGAGACAAATAAATAAGTTTAATTGTAGTGAAGGATTAGATGGTCTAGCTAACCTAGATAAGAAATTTAGACCAGCAGTAAGTGCAGCAATGGAAGCCTTAGGTTATTTAGGTTTTTTTGAAGATAGTAATTTAGTTAATAGATTTAGAATTGCAGTAGGCGGTATTTCGACAACCCTAGGGTTTCCTGCTGAATTAGTTGTTTTTGACGAAAATTAATCTAGTAATAATTAAAAAGTTAGGTTAAAGACGTAGATGAGACTTTTGAGCTTCTTAACTAGAGCGTGTTTGATAAGCATTTTGTTGAATCTGTATCTCCTACCGGTTTCTGGAGCGCTATTTAGTGATCAAGAAAAATCTTCAGATAATTTTTTTAGAACTACTAATTTAGATTTAGGTTTTAATTCAGTCCAAACTGGTTTTGAACCAGCTCTGCTTATGCCTGATAAGGAATCTTCCCGCAGCGCTTTAATTAATCAAATTGGAGCTTTACCGTTTATTTACAGTCAAAAATACCAGTTTGATAGTGGTGACGAAACGCTTTGCCAAAACCTGCATTTGGAAGTTCTTCTAAAATACTATGATTTGCATGGGATTTTACAAATTACAAACAAATACTCTGGTTCTTTGGTTGACTTTAGTATTAATACAAATGGTTTAGATGGTGATTTATCTTTTCCTACTGCTGATTACTACCCAAATCCGGATTATGGTTTAGCTCAACATTGGTTTGAATATCAGGTCTCTTTACCTGATGATCCGAATCCGAATCTAGGAAATTTAAGCTGTAATTTTTCATACGTTGCGAAAGCCTGGATGCAGCAGCATAGCTATGGGCAGGCTTTTTGGGATGAAGAAATCTTAGCAAATAGTGTTTCAACCGGGTCATGGGCTAAAGTAACTGGCATGAAATTTAATGATTTGGATGGCAATGGTGATAAAGATGAAGCTGAACCAGGTTTGGAAGGTTGGAACATTTTTGCGGCTCAGGAAGTTGAGGAACTTAGTGTTCCAGCCGATGATAATACAGGCATAGATTCTGAAGTTTTGGAAAATGGAGCTACATATCTAGTGAGGGTTACCGGGACTTACCAAGCTGATACCGATTTGACGGCAGATGCCAAATACTCAGTCCGCAACCCAGATACCAACTGGACAGATACAGTTAATGGTTTGGAATCTTATGGATACGAATTGCTTGATTTACAAATTGATGGCGCATCTCCTGATTGGGGGCCTTATGCTAGTGATCACGAATACTGGACTAGTTTGGTTGGAACTGGGGCTTCGGTCAACTTCAAAATATATGACATTCTGTATACAAACAACACAGGTAATTTAAATGTCACTATCTTTAAAGTAGTAAGTTCTGATATTACTGATACCGATGGTCTGTATGAACTAGACTTGAGCAATGTTGATGGCGAAATCGTAGTGGCTGAAGAAAACCAAACCGGTTGGCAGCAAACTATGCCAAGTAGTAAATACTACGTATTCCCAGGTCCAGATCTTTATGAAGATATTGATTTTGGTAATCACAAAATACCAGCAGGACCTGAGTTTACTAAAATCGTAATCAATGAGGTGTACTATGATGTAGCCAATACTACTCACTGCGATGAAGCCAGTAGTGAGTGGATTGAGCTATATAATCCCAATAATTTTGCAGTCAATATTAAAAATTGGAGCTTAAGCGATAACGCCGGTTCGGTCACAATCACTGGTAATCCTGAGATACCAGCCTATGGTTTTGCACTTTTATCTCATGATAATGGGACCTGGATTCATTGCTTTAGCGATAATGGGGCAGTGATAGTGCAACTTGCTGGTGCTGCAGCTTGGCTTAATAATGACGGTGACCAGCTAACACTTAGAAACAGTGATGATCAAATTGTTGATTTTGTAGCCTGGGAACAAGGTTCTTGTGATGGCGGAACATGTTCAAATAATTTTCCGCATTTGTATCCTGATTGGACTTTAGCAGTGGCCGAAGGCCATTCAATAGCTAGAAGTCCATTAGGTTTTGATACCGATAGTCCTTCAGATTGGATAGAATTAGCAACACCTAATCCCGGGACCAACCCTCATAGCCATATCTCAGTTTCCGTAGACCAAGAGGATAGCTATTTACTAATTGGCTTTAGTAATGCTTGGGGATTTGATGAACTTGACTATGCAATTTCCTATCACCATCTGTATAGCAATGAACCAGTAGAAGAAACAATTAAAGGAAAAGCCTATAAGCCACTCAATCAAAACCAACTCATTTTGGATCCGATCTTTTTAGGAACGTGTTCTGATGAGCTTTTGACTTGTGTAGCCCACACGGGTATCGGAACTGTAAGCATTGATTTACTATATAAAGATGGTGATACATCAATTGGGACAAGTACTATTACATTTCCTTGGCAGGAAAAATAAACTATGACTAAATATTTTATAGCAATTCTGTTTTCACTATTTTGTTTAGGAATTTTTATACAGCCTGTGTCTGCTCATAGCGATTGCACTGTCAAATGCGATAAGAGCCGTTGTAGTATGACGACTATTGATAAAAAAACCTTGTTTCAGGAACTAGATGTTAAACCAGGTGATACGTATCAAAAAACTATTTCAGTCAAAAACACTACTGGTAAAGATTGCCAGCTGACGCTTCTAGTCCGGCCAAAAGATGCAACTGAGCCTAAAAGTTTGGACGAAGTTTTATTTACCGTTATCAGAGCTAATGGCACTGATTATTTTGGAAATTTTCTAGTTAGTGGGTGGGCTGGTAGCGATAAAACTTTAGCCGATCTGCTGGCAACTGAGAGAATTAACTTAGGCACACTTAGCAACGGCCAGTCAAGAGATTATGACTGGATCGTGTCTATTGATTCATCAGTGGGTAATGAGTATCAGCAAAGCAGTATCAAGTTTGATTTTGACATCAATTTTAGTTGTGGTAACCCTGATCACCATCACACACCAACGCCAACTCCTAAGCCAACATTTGGACATCACTTTGACCACTATAAAAACTTTTTCAAGCATTGGTGGGATGGGTTTAGGACAAACAATATTATAAGTAACTGGTTTAAGAAAAATCACAGGTAGAGGAATTAATACGCAATTATTTGTAAAACCGAATAATTAAAGCTGTCAAAAGCGACATAATCAGCACAAAATAAACCCACAAGATAGTGTCAGCAGTAAAGAATTTTGAATTTTTACCTTTAGTTTTTATTTTGGTATAACCAGCAAAAATTTTCTGTAAAACCGGATTTTTAAACTGTTTTGGAATATCAATTTTATCTTTAATAATAGCTTTATCTAAAGGTATAAAATTGCTATCACGAATTTCGTAGGTTTTAAAAACAGAATGTTTACCAAAAAGAATGGGTACTTCTAAAGCTGAAACCGGTCGCAAATAAATACCCTTATATTTAGCAAAAAGCCAGGGTTCAGTAATAGCAGCATAAGTTGTTTTTCCGGCTATATCTTCATAGTGAATACAGGCTCCTTTATTTACCGTTCCTGGTAAAGTGGCGACTTTTCTTTGCTCAACCATTTCTTTAGAGCCAAAAATTACGCCATTATCCCAAAAAAGTGGTAATTTCAAATCTGCGGCTTTATCCAAAGAAACCTCAAACCCAGCCATGGCAGCGGCATTTTTAGTAAACATTTTGTGAGTATAGGGGTTGTAGACAAGATTATCCTCTTTATTGGTATTGGCTTGAGTTTGGGGATTAACTGATTCATTCATCTCATAATTATCTTTGCAGATTTAATTCCCTTTGACAAGTATAAAGATCTCTAATATACAAGATGTTTCTTGACAAAATAATAATTTATTGAATAATATAGCTCATAATATTAGTCAGTTAAAAATAATAAACCAAGAGCGGTTTTTTTATTTTTTATGACTAATGCCCTTTAACAATGAAATAAGGAAAAGGAGAAATATGAATATGAATGAAAAATAAGAGGAGTGTGATAGTGTGCCATGTAATTATTAGATGGTAAACTTTCACATTCCTCGCCACCCTCAACAGGCGCACCGCAGCCCGGCAACCCAAGACGTCCCACAGGTTGCCGGGTGGAATTATTTTAGTCGTACTCAGGCAAGAATAGGCTTGCCTGAGCTTATTGAAAGTCTGGGAGACAATTCTCCCGGAAAGGAAAAGTTCGGTAAAAACGCCCAATCGATGGCTAGAAACTTAGCCTTCAATGATTGGGCACCTGTTGTGTCCAGGGAACCCCCCTTAGAGATGTGCCCACATGGGGGTGATCTGGACAACTCAACCCAGTGCGATTGGGTTGGGTCGAAAAAGGTCTTTAATACCGAGACCTGCTTGCATTTCCCTGGGGAGAGGGAAAGTAGATCTCGGCGAGGCGAGCTTGTTACTGGAGAGGCTGGCTCGCCTCAAGGTATTTTCGTTCATTTTCTGGATTTCGGGAGGGGTCCCCGAAATCATTGCTGTACTGTCGCCCGGAAGAACCACCCCGTCCTTTGAGGGAAGGGTTTTCGGGTCAGCTGTCTCTTGGCTGACTTTGGACCCCCGTCGCAGAATATCGCGACGAAACCCTTCTCCTTTTCCTAAGTGTCCGCTGAGGGCTGCAGGTCTTATTGACCAGATTTTGCAACACCCTGCAGCCCTCGTGGACTTCGTTTCATTGTCTTTTACAAGACACCCAATTCTATCCTGTTGTTTCTACGTTAAGTAGAAAGGTAGATGAAGGTGTCTTGTTTCGCGTTTTGGGGCATATTATTTACTTCTTTTAGTTTCACCTTCTTCTTTTAATGTCTTGATTTTTTGCTTTTTAAGTAGTAAAATTCACTTTTCCAAATTTATCATTTTCAACTGAAAACTAGCTTTAGTTTAGAAAGTGGTAATTGGCTCTTTACAATATGGTAAACAGTAAGGATTCTGGGATTTTGCTATTGATTTTTTTGGATAGTAAAATCCCGGAATTCTTCTTGAGAATTTTTGGGCTGTCCGATGGGGGCAGAGTTGTTAACAAAAACCTAGCCGTAGGGGCTATGATGGTTTTTGAAAAACAACAGCAATAAAAAATAAAAAAAAGAAAATGACCTACCTCTTAGGGTTTTGGTTGGCGAAGTTGCCAACTACAATGCCCGAAAAAGGGGAGGTTATTTGAACGCACAGAGTCGTGCGTTCCGGAGCCCAATGGCGGGCTCCAACAATTTTCAGTTGGGTTGTCCACTCAACCCAGCTGTTGAAAAAACTCGGGGAAGTTCGGCCCTTTCACACCCCGAGTAAAACAATTCTCAACTGGGACCCAAACCCCAGTTGTGAAAACTAGAGCATACTCCCTGAGTGTGTTCTAGAAAGATAATTCTCAATCAGCCCAAAACATCGGGCTGATTGTTTACCTTAGTCGGGCCGTCGACTCTTTTTTAAGCAACAACACAAAAAAAGAGAAGCAATACAATACGACGGTCCGACATATATTTTCTTTACTTTCTTATTTTCACACTTTTCTAATTGACGAAATAATCTGATAGTTTCATAATGGTTTGATATGAAGCGGCATCTACATAATTTGTTTTTTCCTCATCACGGCAATAATCATCGTGCTAAAATTCTTCACCATAAATCGCTTTCTAAACTAGTTTTACTGATTCTTTTTTTCCAGCTTTTAATTTCTGGGATTTCTCAAGTTAAACCTGGGGTTTTAGGATATGCCTCAAATATTTCTGTGGGTGATATTGTTTCAATGACCAATCAGAAACGAGCTGAAGCTGGTTTGCCAGCCCTAGAATTTAATGAAACATTAGCTACTTCGGCCAGGTATAAAGCAGCTCATATGTTTGCCAATAATTATTGGGCCCACACAGCCCCTGATGGAACTAGTCCTTGGTCTTTTTTTAAGCAAGCTGGCTATACCTATCTGTATGCTGGAGAAAACTTAGCCCGAGATTTTAATGACTCCGGAGCTGTGGTGGCAGCTTGGATGGAATCTCAAACCCATAAAGATAATATTATGTCTGGTCGTTATACCCAAATTGGAGTAGCAGTAGTTAATGGACTCTTAAATGGCCAGGAAACGACTTTAGTGGTTCAGCACTTTGGAGCACCATCAACAGCAGTTGCTGCTATCCCTGAACAGGCAGCTGCTGAATCTGTACAGGGGGTACAAATTGAACCTCAAGTTAAACCCATTACTGAAGAACCGGTTGTTGCTGTGGCGGAACCAGTTGATGAAGTGGTAGAAGATATCAAAGAAGTCAAACAACAAGAACCAGCAAATACGCAAATCAAAACTTTGTTCCCGGAAACATTACTTGAATCAGTTAGTTTAGATCATATTCCTGCGTTTTCCTCATTTGATCTGACTAAAAGCGTTAATCTGGCTCTGACACTCATTATTATCGTTGTTTTGGTAATTGATGGAATTTTGATTTGGCATCGGGGCACCATCCGAAGAACCGGAAAAAGTTTTGTGCACTTATCTTTATTTGTAATGGTAGCTTTAATTATTATCTTAACTGGAAGTGGTAGGATATTATAAGTAAAAGCAACTGCCTATGAATATTTTACATAAAAAGCCTAAGTCAGATATTTTGCATAGTCATTACTTTATTTTGTGTTTAGGGTTAGCCGGTGGGGCTGGTTTTTATTTTTTATGCATGGGTCAATTGGCTTTGCAAGTAGCTATCATTATTGGGACTGGTTTATTTTATATTCTCTGGGGAACGCTTCATCATGCACATGAGGGTGATTTTCATCCTAAAATTGTATTAGAATATACTTTAGTAGCCAGTCTAGCAATGGCACTATTATTAACTCTTATTTTACGGACATAAGGCTGCCACTTATTTTTAACCTATGAAAGGCATTATTTTAGCCGGAGGCAAAGCAACAAGACTTCGACCTTTGACGCTGGTTACTTCCAAACAATTACTTCCTGTTTACGACAAACCCATGATCTATTATCCCTTAGAAACTCTTTTGAAAGCAGGCATTAAAGATATTTTAATTATCATTGCTCCTGATTATGCTGGGCATTTTTTGCACCTCTTAGGATCAGGAAAAGAATTTAATTGTAGGTTTAGCTATGAAATTCAGGAAGAAGCTCGAGGTTTAGCCGATGCTTTTATTGTTGGTGAACGCTTTGTTGGCGATGACAGCGTAGCTCTAATTTTAGGTGATAATATTTTTGATTATGATTTTTCTAAAGAAATACAAAGCTTTAAGAATGGAGGACTGAACTTTGTAAAAGAAGTACCTGATCCTGAGAGATATGGAATTATTGAATTTGATAATACGGGAAAAGTTTTATCTATTGAAGAAAAGCCTCAAAACCCTAAAAGCAATTATGCCTCTGTTGGTTTTTATGTTTTTGATAATCGAGTTTGTGATATTGCTAAATCGTTAACGCCTTCTCAGAGAGGTGAGATAGAAATGACTAGCTATCTTGGATCTCCAGCAATCAATAACACCTATTTTGAAAAAGGTGAATTAACAGCTAAAATAATAAATGGGTTTTGGGAAGATGCTGGGACATTTGACTCTTTGCTTCGAGCTAATAACTACTGGGCAGAAAAAGCCCAAAGTGCAAAATAATATGAAATTTGTCTGGCAAAAAATCACTATCTTATTTTTACTACTTATAAGTGTTCAATTATTAATTGTTTCGCCTATTTTTGCTGAGGATCGGTTGATTTCTGATTTTGAATACCAATATGAAAAATATCGGCAACTGTATCCTGAATATGAAACTGCTAGAGATGAATTTTTACAAACCAATAGTTTAGCTTCACAAAATATAGCTATTGAAAAAACTAGGACATTACTGGCTCAAAGAGCACAAGTTATGCGAACCTATTTATTGGCCCTTAAATTTAAACTGCAATCAAATCTGGGTATTTCTAAGGATGATAAAGAAAAATTAAGTGCTAGTATTGATGATGAAGTGGGTTGGCTACAAAATCATATGGATGATATCAATAATGCTTCTAACCCAACCTTGGGAGATTTGTTTGAAATCTCTAAACGTTTTGAAAAAAAAGAAACCGATTTTCGGGTTTTAGGGTATGAAACTATGTCAAGAGTAATTATTGGTAAAGTCTATACTTTAAATCAAGAATATATTGCAATTTCATCGCAGTTAAAACCATATGTTGAAGAGACTGGAGTAGGCTATCTTAGCAACTGGCTTAATGAAGCTCAAAACAGTGCTTTTGAGGCTTTGCAAAGTTTAAAAAGCGCTGAGACTATGGTAGATGAGTTGGTGCGAAAAAGTAGTTCATCGGAACAGGTAATCAAAGCTTTTACTCAAATTAAAACAGATAGTGAGTCAGCAAAACTAGCACTCACTAAGGGTATTGGTTTTCAGAATGAAATTATCGATGATCTGAATAAGCGATTACCAGCTTTAAATAGTGTTAATCGGGAAAATATAGAAAAAGAAGCTACTGCTTCTTCTAGCAACAATTAATATGCAAGAAGACCCTTTTACAACCCCACCAATGAGTGGCAATGTGCCATATAAAGATTTAGAGGCTGAAGTAGAGCCAGTGACTAAAGATACTAAGCAAGAAGCGATTAGTGAAGTTGATAAAAAAACCAAGACCTTAAAGATGTATATTATTGGACTAGCTGTTGCACTAGGATTTATCATTATTATTCTACTGGTAATTTTGGCACTTTTGGCGCAAAAAAATGGATCAGTAGTAGTTACAACCCCGACTCCAACTGCTCAGGCAACGGCTACACCCGCCCCGGTTTTACCACAGGAATTAACTGATCGGGTTAAAGCACTTGAAGAAGATACTAAAAATGTTGATCTTCAAGAACTAAACTTGAGTTATCCTCAGTTGGATTGGGATATTCGCTTTTAGTTGACTTTTTAGGCTTAGTTGCTATTCTAAATTCATGGATTTTTCGGTTCCTCTAGCAGAACAATTACGTCCCCAAAACTTATCAGAATTTGTTGGTCAAGAACATCTTGTGGGTAAAGGTAAACCAATCCGGACCATGGTTGAACATGGAACTTTATACTCCATGATTTTTTGGGGGCCACCGGGTTGTGGTAAAACTACCTTGGCAAAACTTATTGCCAAGGCAGTTAATGCTCAATTTTATTATCTATCAGCTGTTTCAGCTGGAAAAAAAGATATTCAAAATATTGTTAAAAAAAGTAAAAAATTAGAAAATGAACAACTTGAGTTAGCTAGTGAAAAGAAAAGTGAAAACACTAAAACAGTTTTATTTTTAGATGAAATTCACCGCTTTAATAAAGCCCAGCAAGATTATCTTTTACCATATGTTGAAGATGGAACAATTACTTTGATTGGTGCTACTACCGAAAACCCTTCTTTTGAAGTGATTAGCGCTTTACTATCACGAAGCCGGGTTTATGTACTTAAACCTTTAACAAGTGAAAAAATAGCTATTTTAACCAAGCGAGCTTTGAAAACAGTTAATCTTAGTGTTGAAAAAAAAGCCCTAGATTTCTTAAGTAGTTTTGCTAATGGCGATGCTCGGATTGCTTTAGGGGTAGTCCAGATTGCTAAAGAGACTTCAAGCCAGTCAAAAATTACACTTCAATTAATTAAAGATATCCTGCAAAAGAAAACCTTACTTTATGATAAACATGCTGACCAGCACTACGACACTATTTCGGCTTTTATTAAAAGCATGAGAGCTTCTGATGTTGATGCAGCGCTTTATTATTTGGCTCGCATGATTGAGGCTGGAGAAGACCCTAAGTTTATTGCTAGACGGATGGTGGTTTTTGCTTCAGAAGATGTAGCTACACCAACAGCTTTGGTGGTTGCCAATGCTGTGTTTCGGGCTTGTGAAACAGTGGGCTATCCAGAATGTCAAGAAAATCTAGCAGCTGGAGTAGCCTATCTGGCTCAAGCACCTAAAGATCGCCGAGCCTATGATGCTTATATGGCAGCTTTAAAAGATGTTAAAAACTATGGTAATTTATCCATTCCTTTATCAATTCGTAATGCTCCCACTAATCTTATGAAAGAACTAGGTTATGGCAAAGGCTATCAAAAATATACTAAAGAGAGTCTTTTACCAGAAAAATTAAAAGGGAAAAAATATTATGATAAATAAAAGATGTAACGTAAAAATAAAATCTCCTATTCAATAGATATTGGCAACAATCGGCAAGATATGTTACTGTTTAAATATGGATCTTCGTGAGCGCCAACTTTTACCTAGGCGTTTTGAAATCCTGCAAATTATCAGGGATCATAAGCAGGTAAGCCTTAGCTTTATTAAACGGCGCTTTTTTGCAGTCCCTGAGCGGACATTGCGTTATGATTTGGAACAACTGGCTAAGAAAGGCTTTGTTATTAAAAGGGGTGAAACTAAAGGGGCAGTATACGAAGTCAAATAATAAATTGAACAATCCTTCGACTCGCCTTCGATATGCTCAGGCTTGCTCAGGATAATAATATGCCAAAATTTAAAGACTACTTTAATCAGATGTTTAAGGAACATCAAGAACTTTTCTTTCGATTCAAGCTACTCAATGATGATTACGGGAAAGACCGTCAAAAATACAAAGCTGAATTTGATGAGATAGGTGGACAAGTAGTAGCTATTATTAAAGAGTGGGAAAGCAAACTCTGTGGCCATATGGAAAAAGGCGAAAATGCAGTTTTTTCTAGTAAACTGGCTGATAAATTCTGGGAAGAAGTAAGAAGCTACTTTCCCTATATTGATTTGGTGGGAGTACAGATTAAGACTGTTAAGCTTTAATCTTCTTGGCTTTAACTTTGGCTTTAATGACAAACTCTCTAACTTCCCCAGTATTAGTCTCAAACTCTTTAACTCCTGTAATCTGATAGAGATTAAGTAGCTGGGTACTGAGACTGTCTTCAATATCAGCCATTTCTTCTTTGAGTTCTCGCAGCTTAGCTTTGATCGACTGGGCTTCCTCGGAATTGGCAATTTCATTTTTACGTTTGGTGACGGCTTTACGAGTTTCTTTGAGGGTTTCTTCAGCATCAGCTAGCGTACTATCATTGGTCAGCATGTTTTTTAAAGATTCAGCTAATTCGCGGATTTTTTCTTTGAGCTCATCGGCTTGCGAAGTTTTGCGAGAGACCAAATTTTTAACCGCTTCAAATTCTTCCTGGTTAAAAGTGTCAGTGCTTTGGGTTTCTTCGCTTAGTTCATAGGTAGTTTCCTCAGTGGTAGTTTGAGGTGTGGTTTGATCGTCGGCCATAGTTACTCCTTATATATTTTTATTTACGCTCCTAATATAGCGGTTCTGTAAATATCTGACAAGCCTAGTCAAGATATTGCCAATGATTTTGCTACAATAAGAAACTATGAGTTTAGATGATAAAGCTGTAGTTTCTTCAAAAAAAGTCTTTGACTGTAAGTGGTTGAAGGTTTTTAAAGAGAAAATTCGCTATCCTGATGGCAAAGTAAAAGATTACTATACACTAGAACGGGATAATGATTATGTAGTGATTTTAGCTATAAAAGATGGCAAGATTATTCTGGAAAAACAGTGGCGAGCTCCTTTGCGACAATGGATTTGGGAAATACCAATGGGAGCAAGAAATAGTAGCGAAACACCGGCACAGGCAGCCAAGCGAGAACTACAGGAGGAAACTGGCTATAAAGCTAAACAAATTACACACCTTGGATCTTACTGGCTAGCTCCTGGTTACAGTAATCAACTAGGTAATGTATTTTTGGTTGATGATTTTGAAAAAGAAATGAAAACTCAATCAAAAGAAGAAGCCGAATACGAATTAATTGAGACAAAGTTGCTTAGTTTAGCTACTTTTGAGAACATGATTGCTAGTGGAAAAATTATGGACCTTTCCACAATTGGGGCTTACATGCTATATAAAAGTAAGATTAAAAAAATGTCATCCTGAACTTGATTCAGGATCCTCTTAATTTTAATTAATATAGGGGATTCCGAAACAAGTTCGGAATGACTGTATTGAAACTATGAAACTACTTGTAACTGGTGGAGCTGGTTTTATTGGCAGTAATTTTATCCGTTACTGGCTTAGCAAATATCCAACTGATCAAATTGTCAACTTAGACTCTTTAACTTATGCCGGTAATTTAGAAAACTTGAAAA
The DNA here is from genome assembly GCA_012797845.1 of Candidatus Beckwithbacteria bacterium. Lineage (NCBI taxonomy): Bacteria > Candidatus Beckwithiibacteriota > Candidatus Beckwithbacteria bacterium. Next base: position 76,374 of record JAAZOH010000040.1, on the reverse strand, counting down.
TAGTCGAGAAAAATCCCAATTACCAGTTTGTCAAAGGTGATATCTGTGATTCTGCTGTAGTTAAAAAAGCTCTTGAAGGTTGTGAAGCAATTGTGCACTTTGCGGCTGAAACTCATGTAGACCGGTCAATTTCCGGACCAGGAGCATTTATCAAAACCAACATTGAAGGAACATATGTGTTGCTGGAAGCAGCTCGGACCAAAAACATCCGTTTCCATCATGTTTCCACTGATGAGGTTTTTGGCAGCCTAGAACTAGGCAGTGAAGATAAGTTTAGTGAAAACACAGCTTATGATCCCAGTAGTCCTTATAGTGCCTCTAAGGCGGCTTCTGATCATCTAGTGAGAGCTTATTACCATACCTATGGCTTGCCTGTTACCATTTCCAATTGTAGTAATAATTTTGGCCCCTACCAGTTTCCGGAAAAATTTATCCCACTGACTATTAGCAATATTATTGAAGGTAAAAAAATTCCGGTCTATGGTGAAGGTAATCAAGTTCGAGATTGGCTGTATGTCGATGATCATTGCTTTGGAATTGAGCTTGTTCTTAAAAAAGGCAAAATTGGGGAAACATACTGTTTTGGTGGAATGACAGGAGACATTTCCAATTTACAAGTAGTAAAAATGATCTTAAAGCTAATGGAGAAAGATGAGTCTTTAATTGAGCATGTAACGGACCGGCCAGGTCATGATGTGCGTTATGCTATTGATTGGACTAAGGCTAAGAATGAGCTGGGCTATTTTCCACAACATGATTTTACTGATTACTTACAGCAAACAATTGACTGGTATCAGCAAAACCAAGAATGGTGGCAAAGAGTTAAATCGGGAGAGTATCAGGAGTATTATAAGAAACAGTATGGGGAAGAGAAGTAAGAAGGTAAAGATTAAAAGGATATATTTAAAATAAAAAATAAGGAGTAATATGCAAATTTCACAAATTAACCAAGATTGGCTGAAAAGCCAAACCTTTACGATCCAAAAAGAAGTCACCATTGATGGAGTCTATGTAAAAGAGCTTAACACCATTGTAGATGGACGAGGAAGTATTACCGAGCTGTGGAGCTTACCTTGGACAGAGAAAGAACCAATTGTAGCGCCTAAACATGTCTATCAATCAGCTACTGATTATGGAGTGGTTAAATGTTGGCATTTGCATGAAAAGCATATTGATCAATTTACAGTCACTCGTGGTAAACTTCAGGTTTCTTTGATTGATCTTCGGGAAGATAGTCCGACTTTTTTGCATGCCAATAAAATTATTATTAGCACCCAACATCCTAAATTTATCAAAATTCCTTTTGGGATTATGCATGGTTGGAAAGCTCTAACGCCACCAGAAGTAATTGTGACCAATTTCCAATCAGAGCCATATGATCCCAGTGATGAATACAAATTTACTTGGAATAGTGTGCTCGAAGAAATTTGGGAACCACTCAATGGATAGCTAATATGATTTTTTGTACCGGATCATCAGGTTTAGTAGCTAGTCAATTTAAACAAGACTGCATAAATCAGGGCTTGGATTTTATTGGTCTTGATTTACATGGTGAGAATCAGAGCGTTGATATTTTAGATAAAGACAACGTGTTTCAGGCGATAGAAGGAAAGCTGCGTGAAGGAATAAAACCAGTCTTATTTCACTTTGCCGCTATTACCTTCACAGGTAAAAATTTGAGCTCGGAGCAAGAATCTCTTTCCTGGCGGCTTAATGTTCAGGGTACTAAAAATATTCTAGAAGTTGGTAAAAAACTGGATATTCCGGTTGTTCATATTAGTACTGATTATGTTTTTGCTGGTGGGACAAAAGAAGATCCATATCTTGAAACTGATGCAATATTGCCCGATGATACAGTTTATTCTCAAACAAAGGCAGCAGCCGAAGAAGCAGTTTTAGAAGTAGCTAAAAATCAGCAAGTAGTAATTATGCGAATCGCTTTTCCTTATGGAAATCTGATTCACCCCAAAATGGGATTACTACGCAAAATGCTTTCCTGGATGGATAAAAATCAGACAGTTAATTTGTATGCTGATCAAAAAATCTGTCCTACTTCAATAGATTTTATTAGTCAGACTTGTATGAAAATTAGCCAGCTTCTAGAAACTAAGCTGCTTTCTTCAGGGCAAATTTTACATGTGGTTGGTCCAGCTACTACTCCTTATGCATTCGGAGCAGCCGCAGCTCAAATTTTTGAAAAAAACTGTAATATTACAGCTACTAGCATAGAAGACAATGGTGCTAAAAATTTAAGCCTTAGCAGTCAAGAAACTGAAAAAATTCTGACCATGACTCACCCTAGCCATGATGAAGAAATTTTAAGACTAAAATCAGTTGGTCTTACTTATTAACTTGTTCTTTTCTCCAGGTATCAATTTGGGCATGGTTGCCGGAAAGCAGTGCTTCAGGTACTTTCCAGTCTTTATATTGTGCTGGCCTAGTGTATTGGGGATATTCTTGGCAATGATCAAATTTGACATTGTCAAATTCAAAATTTGCATAAGACTCCTCAAGTAGAGAATCGGGATTGATGACTCCAGGAATAAGTCGTGTCACTGAGTCAATCACCACCATGGCTGGTAATTCTCCACCAGTTAGTACATAGGGGCCAATTGAAAAAACTTCATCAGCAATATGTTCATGTACCCGATGATCGATACCTTCAAAATGCGGAGCAATAATGATGAGATGTTCATGATTGGCCAATTGCTGAGCATTTTTTTGAGTATAAAACTGGCCTTTAGTATCGAGAAGGACTACTTTAGTTTTTAGCTTAGCATTTTGAGATTTAAAGGCAGTGACAGCTTTGTCTACAATATCGACTCGCATAATCATACCGGCTCCACCGCCAAAAGGCCGATCATCAACGCTTTTATACTTATCAGTTGACCAATCCCTTAGGTTATGAATACTTAATTCAAGCAATTTTTGATCTTGAGCCCGTTTAATAATCGACTCAGCAAAAGGGCTGCCAAACATATTCGGAAAAATAGTGAGAACATCAATTTTCATTACGTATATTTTACCCTAGAAAGTGCAGAATATTAAATTATTTGTTAAAATATGGCTATGCTACAAAAATTTTTCAATGAGTTTAAAAAATTTGCCATGCGGGGTAATGTTATTGATTTGGCAGTTGGTATTATTATTGGCGGAGCTTTTAAAGAAATCATCTCTTCATTAGTTGGCGATATTATCATGCCGCCATTAGGACTTTTATTGGCTAAGGTTGATTTTGCTGATTTATACATTAATTTGTCAGGTAAACATTATTCCAGTTTGGCTGCAGCTTCTGAAGCTGGGGCTCCAGTTATTAGTTATGGCATATTTTTAAATAATGTTATTGATTTTACTATCGTAGCGTTTGCTGTCTTTTTATTGGTTAAGGGAATTAATCAGTTGCAACGCAAAGAAGAAAAAGAAAAGAAAGAAAAAAATAAAACGTGTCCCTTTTGCTTTACTAAAATTCCAGCTAAAGCAACTCGTTGCCCCAATTGTACTTCCAGTTTAAAAGGATAGATTACTGTCTTCACAGGAATGACAGATCCTTTAACTTGTGTTATATTTTCTGAGTATGAATATTGCTGTTATTGGAACTGGTTATGTTGGTATTGTTTCGGCAGTTGTCTATGCCGATTTTGGTAACCAAGTCTGGGGAGTGGATATTGATCCTAAACGGGTTGAAACTTTAAAAAAAGGCATTCCTCCTATTCACGAGCCCAGACTCGATGAATTTTTGCAACGGGGTCTTAAAGCTAAACGACTTCATTTTACTAGTTCATATCAAGAAGCTTTGGATAATTGTCAAATTGTCTTTATTTGTGTAGGAACACCCCAGTCTGACAGTGGCAAAGTGGATTTGCGTTATGTAGAGACAGCGGTAGAGTCCATTGCCAAAGCTTTGAAACAGCCAACTACGATTGTGTTAAAAAGCACAGTGCCGCCTGGGATTCACAAACACCTAACCAAAATATTGGACCAGCATACTAAAGTAGCTTATGAATTTGCCTCAGCTCCGGAATTTTTGCGCGAAGGTTCAGCTATTACCGATACTGTTCATCCTTCGCGAATTGTGATTGGAGTAGCCAGTCAAAAGGCCAAAGATGATTTGTTGGATATCCATAAATCTTTGCCTGGTGAACGGATTGTAACTGATGTAGTTTCGGCTCAAATGATTAAATATGCAGCCAATAGTTTGCTGGCTACCAAAATCTCTTTTGTCAATGGCATTGCCCGGATTTGCGATCTACTAGGAGCAGATGTAACTGATGTCATGAAGGGAGTAGGGACTGATCCACGGATTGGTAACCAATTTTTAAGTCCAGGTTTAGGTTTTGGTGGATCTTGCTTTCCTAAAGATATTAAAGGTCTTTACTATCTGGCTAAAGACGCTGGCTATGATTTTGAACTTTTAAAAACTGTTGATCAAATCAATGACAGCCAAGTGGCTTATGTAATTTCTAAAATTGAGAAAAAATACGGCTCTTTGCAAGGCAAACAAATTGCTATTTGGGGCTTGGCCTTTAAACCAGATACTGATGATATGAGAGAGGCTAGATCAGTTACTCTAATAAACCTTTTATTACAAAAAGGAGCTAAAGTCTCAGCTTATGATCCAATTGCTACTGCCATATCAAAAACTATTTTTGGAGACAAAATCAGCTTTGCTGATTCGCCTGCTGAAGCAGCTAAGGAAGCTGACGCGATTTTTCTAGTAACCGAATGGAATGAGTTTAAAGAAGTCGATTTTGCCCAAATTAAAAAAGATATGAAAGGCGACTTACTCGTTGATGGGCGAAATATGTATGATCCACAGGAGCTTAAAAAACTTGGCTTTAGCTATGTGGGAGTGGGTCGAGATTAATTAAAAAGATAAAGTATCAGAATTCCCAAATTCATATAAAACTCAATTAAATGTTAGAATATTCTTATGTTCTAAGTTTTGTATTTTTATTTTATGAAAACAGCTCTTATCACCGGTATTACTGGCCAAGATGGGTCTTACTTATCAGAATTTCTTTTGGAGAGAGACTATCAAGTTGTGGGAATGGTGAGCGGCAAAAATGACATTGGCGGACAAAATATTACTCACATTAAGGATAAATTAATTTTAGAAGAAGGCGATTTGTTGGATAAAGCTTCAATTGAGAATTTGATACGAAAATACCAGTTTGATGAAGTTTATAACTTGGGCGGAATCTCTTTTGTGCCGGTTTCTTGGGACAAGCCAGTTTTGAACTATGATGTTAACGGCTTAGGAGTGCTGCGTATTTTAGAGGCAATTCGAGATTTTTCGCCCCAAACTAGATTTTTCCAGGCTACTTCAGCTCGGATCTTTGGCCAAAGTGATGAAGAAAAACAGAGTGAAAAAACAGCTTACAATCCACCAGATCCATATAGTGTAGCTAAGCTTTGTGCACATCTTTCTTGCCAGCTTTTTAGGCAACATTTTGATACTTTTGCTTGTTCCGGGATTTTATATAATCACGAATCTCCAAGACGGGGAAGTGAATTTGTGACTCGCAAAATTACCCAGGGAGCAGTTAAAATCAAATTAGGTTTGGAAAAACAATTGGCTTTAGGGAATTTAGAGGCTAAACAAGATTGGGGGTATGCACTTGATTATGTACAAGCTATGTGGCTGATGTTGCAACAGGATAAGGCTGATGACTATATTTTGGCAACCGGAGAATTACATACGGTCAAAGATATCGTTACTATAGCTTTTGGCAAACTTGGACTAAACTGGGAGGAATTTGTTACAATGGCTCCTGAATTTTATCGGGAAACTCCCAAGAAAAACTACTATGGTAATCCTGAAAAGGCCGAAAAAACTCTAGGGTGGAAAAGAAGCCTGAATTTTCAAAAAATGATTGAAATGATGGTTGATTATGACATGCAATTATTAAACAAACAGTAGAAAGGTGTTTTTATGAAAAAAGCTCTTATTACCGGTATTACTGGACAAGATGGGTCTTATCTGGCCGAGTTTTTACTGGAAAAAGGCTATGAAGTTCATGGTCTGGTGCGGCGTAGTAGTATGCCTAATTATGGCCGACTCACAAATTGCATTGATAAAATCCATCTTATTTCTGGAGATCTATTTGACCAGCACTCTCTAACTCAAGCAGTTCAATCAGTTCAGCCGGATGAGGTCTATAACTTAGCTGCTCAATCTTTTGTCAAAACCTCTTGGGATCAACCAATTCTTACCGGCGATTTTACAGGTATTGGGGTAACGCGAATGTTGGAAGCTATTCGTATTGCCTGTCCTACAGCCAGGTTTTATCAAGCTTCTTCTTCAGAAATGTTTGGCAAAGTTCAGGAAACACCCCAATCAGAAACAACCCCATTTTATCCCCGTAGTCCTTATGGGGTAGCTAAAGTATATGGTCACTGGATCACTGTCAATTACCGGGAGTCTTACAATATTTTTGCTTGTTCTGGAATTTTATTTAACCATGAATCACCACGACGGGGACTTGAATTTGTGACTCGCAAAATTTCCAACGCTGTAGCCCGAATTAAACTAGGCAAACAGAAAGTAATTGAACTTGGTAATCTTGATTCTCAACGGGATTGGGGCTATGCCAAAGACTATGTAGAAGCCATGTGGCTAATGTTGCAACAGGATAAAGCCCAGGATTATGTGGTTGGAACTGGAGAAACTCATAGCGTGCGCGACTTTTTAAATGAAGCATTTAAGGTTATTGGTATTGATGATTGGTCATCATATGTAAAATCCAATCATCCTGATCATGTTCGGCCAGCTGAAGTTGATCTTTTGATTGCCAATCCAGCCAAGGCTCAAAAAGTTTTAGGCTGGAAAAGTAAAACCTCTTTTCCCGAGCTTGTTAAAATTATGGTAGAAGCTGATCTGGAGGCAGAACAAACAGCATGAAAGTCGTTATTGTTATCCCCACTTACAATGAAAAGGACAATATTGGTAAGTTAGCAAGCTATCTGGAAACTAAAATTTTCCCTAAGCTTAAAAAAGAATTTGATCCTCATATTTTAATTGTTGATGACTCTTCACCTGATGGTACGGCTGATATTGTGAGAACTTTACAAAAAAAATATAAAAATATTCACCTTTTTTTAAACAAGAAAAAATCAGGACTAGGTGGAGCTTATTTAAAAGGAATGAGTTATGCTACCGATAAGCTTAAGGCTGATGTTATGTTTGAAATGGACGCTGATTTTTCTCATGACCCTGATGTGATTCCACAATTTTTACAAAAAATTAAAGAAGGTAATGATTTAGTTTTAGGCTCTCGTTATATCAAAGGTGGCTCTATTCCTAAAAATTGGGGATTTCATCGTAAATTGTTTTCTATTTTAGGTAATATTATTATCCAAGTGGTTTTGACTCATTTTGCTATTCGTGATTGGACGACAGGCTACCGAGCTTTACGGACAGAACTATTTGAAGCTTTGAGAGCTGAAATGAAAAAAAGAGAATTCTCCGGCTACACCTGGCAAATTGGTTTTTTACATAAAACAGTTAGAAAAGGTTTTAAAGTAGCTGAAGTGCCAATTCATTTTGTAGATCGGGAATATGGCAAATCAAAATTAGGAACCGAATATATTAAAAATACTTTGTTTTATATTTTTACCATTAGGATTCAGGAGCTCAAACAGATCATTAAATTTGGTATTGTTGGTTTAGTTGGTTTTATTATCAACTTCACGGCTTTGGAAGTTTTTCACCAGGCTTTTGGCATATCTCCTGATAATGCAGCAGCTTTAGGAGCAGAGCTGGCTATTATTTCTAATTTTACGCTCAATAATATCTGGACTTTTAAGGCTCAGAAAATCACCAAGCCAAAACAAATTGCGGCTAAATTTGTCCAATTTAATGTGGCTTCTTTGGGAGCTATTATCATCCAAAAAGTAACGGTTTGGATAGGTATGCAACTATTTGGCGATAGTTTGTATCGGCTATACTTTTTGATTGCTGTTGCAATAGGTACTGGTCTCAATTATATGATTTATACCAAATTTATTTGGAAGAAATGAGACATGAAAAAACTTCAATTGATCGAATTTGCCAAGCAAAATTACCTGCTGGTACTAACAACTATTATCGGAGCATTTTTACGTTTGTATCACCTACGAAGTACTTTAATTTTTTTAGGTGATCAGGGTCGGGATGCCAGTATTGTCCGCAACCTTTTAATTCATAGCGATCTCATTTTAGTCGGCCCCACTACATCAGTAGGGAAAATTCAACTTGGTCCTCTATATTACTATTTTATGGCGCCATGGTTGTGGCTAACTGGCTATGATCCGATTGGTCCGGCTTTAGCCGTGGCATTATTGGGAATTATCACAATTCCGGTTTTTTACTTTTTTACCAAAGATTTATTTAGTAAACAGGTAGCGATAATAGCAACTTTTCTTTATTCAGTTTCTGATGTGATTATTGCTAATACTAGAGGTTCTTGGAATCCAAATCCAATGCCTTTGGCTACAATTATCTTACTATGGGCTCTTTATCAAATATATCAACGCAAGAAATATGCCTACTTTATACTCGTTGCTTTATCTTGGGGAGTAGCTTTGCAGCTACATTACATGGCCTTGCTTTTAGCTCCAGTCCTATTTATTATTTTTGCTTTGACCGTGTGGCAGAATAAAAAAGATGTTAAAAAAATGAGTTTATATATATGGCTGGGATTTTTAGTTTTTATAATTTTAGCCTTGCCGCTGATAATTTTTGATTTTCGGCATAATTTTATCAACTATCAGGGGTTTTTAGAATTTTTCCAAAAAGGACATCACTCGCCACATAATATTTGGACAACTATCAAAGAGAGTGAAGGGCGCTTGCAACAAATTCTGGGTCAAGTTTTGGGTTTTGAAAAACTTCGGATTGTTCGTGATAATTTATCTTGGCTGCTGGCTATTGTTTTTACTATTTATGCTTACTTTCACAGGAAACAAAAAAGTGTTCAACTTATTTTTATTTACTTTATTACCAGTCTAATTGGATTTACTTTATATTCTGGAGATGTCTTCGAACATTACATGGGGATTATTTTCCCACTACCATTTTTACTATTGGGAATTTTGCTAAGCTTTCTCCACAAACAGAAACTACTTGGTAAATTTTTTGTAGTAGTAACTATTACTTTGATTGCCTTTTGGAATCTAAAAAATTACCGTTATTTTAAACCACTTGGATGGCAGATTGATGATGTCAAACAAGTTGCTGCTCAAATTGCAGCTGATGCCGGAGGACAAAGATTTAATATTGCGCTTATTGATAGTACAAAAGATTACAGAGGAATGAATTATCGGTATTTTTTAGAAACTGACTCAGCTAATCTTGAAGACGTATATGAGTATGGTACTATTAAATTGCTCTATCTAATTACTGATAGTAGTTTTGAAAACGCTATTGAGACTAATACCTGGGAGGTAGAACAGTTTTTGAACAACGACTCTACTGAAACTGCCAGTTTGATCAAAAATACCTGGCATTTTGAAGGTGGTCCAACTGTGTATAAATTACTTAAACCATGAAAGAACCATTTTTATCAGTTATCATTCCGGCTTATAACGAGCTTGCTAATTTTAAAAAACAGGCCTTGGAATCTGTGGCCTCTTATTTATCTGGTAAAAAATTTAGCTGGGAAGTCTTAATTGTTGATGATGGTAGTACTGATGGTTCCCCAACTCTTATCAAAGATTTTTGCCAAAAACATAACGGTTTTTACTTAATTCAAAATAAACACATGGGTAAAGCCGGGACAGTAGCTAGAGGAGTAACCGAAGCTAAGGGCAATTACTTACTTTTTACTGATTTTGACCAGGCTACACCTATTGAAGAATGGGAGAAACTTTTACCCTATCTTAAAAATGGTTCAGAGGTAGTAATTGGTTCTCGAGAAGTAGCTGGGAGTAAACGGGAAAAAGAACCGTGGTATCGTCATATGATGGGTAAAGGTTTTAACTTTGGAGTTAAGCTTTTAGCGGTAGGCGGCATTGCTGATACCCAATGTGGTTTTAAAGCTTTTGAGGCTAAATCAGCTAAAAAACTTTTTTCCAAACTTCAGGTTTATAAACCTCGAGAAATTGATCATGCCTTTACTGGAGCGTTTGATGTTGAACTATTATTTATCGCCCGCAAAATGGGACTTCGAATTGCTGAGGTACCTATCCACTGGAAACATGTAGAAACCAATCGAGTTAGTCCATTGCGGGATTCGCTACACATGGCTTTTGATGTGGTCAAAATCAGGCTGTACGCCTGGATGGGTCGTTACTCATAAATTTCTTCTTTTTAGTCTTTCTCTTGTATACTAAACCTATGGATTCTCAAATTCAGAAAAAATCGTGGTTATGGGTAGCTTTGTTTGCTTTGGTCTGGTTTTTTGTCAGTCTTTATTCTTATACCCAGCGAGATCTAAATCTGACTATTTTTAACACTCCTTTTTTGCAGCAAATTCAAAATAGTCTTATTGAGTTGGGCTACTATCAGCGACCAATGGCAACTTTACTATTCCTGATTTTGTCGCTACTTCTGATTGGTCTTTATTGCAAAATTGTGCTTGGTAAACTGACGCTGAACAAATCTCAACTCCTAGCTGCTATTGGGTTACTGGTAGGATTGGGCTTGTTGGCATACCCCATATTTTCTCATGATATATTTAACTATTTATTTAATGCCAAGATGGTATTGGTCTATGGGGCTAATCCTCATACACAAACAGCTTTGGATTTTGCTTCGGATCCTTGGGTCAGGTTTATGCACAATGTTCACACAGCCGCGCCATACGGTTATGGTTGGACGGCTATTTCCCTCTTGCCAGTGTGGTTAGGGTTACCTCGATTTACTATTAGTTTATTTTTGATGAAAGCTTGGGTTGCAGGTTTTTACCTTTTAGAAGTCTTTTTATTTTACAAATTGAGTCTAAAACTCTTTCCTAAAAAAGCTCTATTTCGTACAGCCATAATGGTTTTAAATCCACTGCTTTTAGTTGAAACAATTATTGTGGGGCATAACGATAGTGTCATGATGGCTTTCACTTTATTGTCTTTACTAATTCTTTACTCAGATTCTTTGCCAAGTATCAAGCGGTATCCTTTGGCACTTTTAGCGTGGTTAGCTTCAGTATCAATCAAATATGCTACAGTGGTTTTACTGCCTTTTTATTTTTTAAAACAAAAAATTGATATTTTTACCTGGGGAGGCTTAGCGCTTTTGATTGTTTTGCTGAGTCGGCCAGGGCAACTGCATTCCTGGTATTTGCATTGGGGAATTGTATTATTACTACTTTCTAAAAAATGGTGGGCGGTTGCTTTAGCCCTGCTGCTTTCTATTGGTGGATTACTGCGTTATGCTCCTTTTATTTATTATGGTAACTGGGATGCGCCGGTACCACTGCAGCGGTATATAATTTTAGGATTGCCGCTTTTACTTTTGCTTTTTAAACCAGTACAAGAGTTATTTAAAAAACTATGAAATTTTTAGGTAAAAAAGATTACTTGTTTTTAGGACCATTACTGTTGGGCTTGGGAGTTTATATGTATAAACTAACTAGCTTTCCCATTTTTGCTGATGAAGCGATTTATCTCAACTGGGCTAATCGGGTCATAACCGGTCAAGAAAACCCGTTTATTTCCATGTTTGATGGCAAACCGCCACTATTTATCTGGCTCACAGGATTACTATTTAAATTGATTGGTAATTTATTTTTCTCAGGCCGGCTAGTTTCAGTGCTAGCTCTTTTTGCACTAGGAATAGGAATATATTTTTTAGCAAAGACCAAAAAAGAACTGCTTTGGTTAAAAACCGGATTTTTACTAATTATTATTTCTCCATTTGTTTTCTTTCATGGGCGAATGGCGCTGATGGATACCTTGCTGGCAGCCTTGCTTTTAGGAGCTGTTTTGGCCTGGACTCAGCTGAAAAACTATTCTCGAATTATCGCAACTGGTTTGTTATTGGGTCTGGCTTTTTGGACTAAAACTCCAGCGCTGTTTTTGGTTCCCTTTCCTTTACTAAGCACACTTATATTTGAACGAAATAAAAAAACATTCATAGCTGCTTTAATTACCACCGTTTTAGCTTGTTTAGTAATTTTGAGTCTCAAAGTCAGTGTTTGGTTTCCATATCTCATGAACCGGTCTGAGGATTTTAGCTTTCAAGTGACTGAAGTTTTGGCTGGACAACGTGATCAGATTGCTGGCAATTTTGGGCATTTAGGATCTTGGTTGGTATTTTATGAAGGTTGGGTCGTTATTATTTTAGCTATTGCTGGGATTGTTTTGGGTATTGTTAAAAAGAATAAATTAATTATCAATTTGATTTTAGTTTCAGTGATGTTTGCGGCTCCGTTTCTTATTTTAGGCAAGGTAGTTACACCCAGATACTATCTATTTTTAGGATTTACAATTCCGTTCCTAGCTGCGTTTTGCCTACAAACTATTGGCAAAATTCCTAAAGCTATAGCTTTACTTTTGATTATCTTATTTGCAGTCTCAGCTGATTATAAGACCTTAAGCAATCCCTTGACAGCTCATTTGGCAAAAGCTGATCAACAGCAATATTTATGGGAATGGTCAAGCGGGATTGGCTTGCGCGAAGCTTCGCAGTTTTTAGCTAAGGAAGCTCAAAACAAAAAGATTTTAATCTTGACTGAAGGTTACTTTGGAACACTGCCGGATGGTCTATTTGTCTTGCTGGAAGGTAATTCCAACTGGCATAATATGGAAGTTGTGGGAATTGGAGGGCCGGCTTCTGAGAATTTTGTAGATACGATTTTGCAAGCAAAGGCTGAACAAATTTACTATGTGGGGAATGAAAACCGGATTGATTTAGCCAGTCGTGAGAAAATGAAACTTATTAAAAATTATCCAAAACTAAATGACGGAGCACCGTTGCAAGTTTATGAAATCAATAATCGCACAAATTGGCAAGCTCAATAACTGGCTTGATAAACATCAAGTCAAAACCATTAGTTTTATTATTGTTTTGGCTGTTGTCAATATTTTAGTTGCTAAACCTTTGCTGACTGATAAGGTTTTTACGGTTCATGATTTTACTTCACCGTCACGGCTCTTTGAGCTGGATCAAACATTTAAAGCAGAGCAATTTCCACCCCGTTGGTCGCAAAATTTTGGCTTTGGTTTTGGAATGCCACTGTTTCAGTTTTATGCCCCCTTATTTTTTTATCTGGCAGAAATTCCATACCTGCTTGGTTTTTCTTTGATGACTTCTCTGAAAATTATCTTAGTTCTCATTACTTTATTTGGCTTTTATGGCATGTATCTTCTAGCTAAAAAACTGACGAACCATTGGGGAGGGTTGCTGGCTGCTACCACATTTACGCTCGCACCTTATCATGCGGTCAATCTTTATGTGCGGGGCGCTTGGGCTGAATATTTGGCTGTTGCTCTGATCCCCTGGAGTTTTTATTTTGTAGTCACACTAATTAACTCAGAAAAAAAACTGAAGCCTTATATAGGTTTAACTTTGACTTTGCTTGCTATTTTGTTGTCACACAATGTCAGTATCGTGACTTTTATGCCGTTTTGGGGAGGAGTAAGTTTGGGGATTTTACTGTTATCAAAAAAACTAAAACTATGGTATTTACTGGCATTATCAGTAGTGCAATCAGTGGCGGTATCAGCTTTTTTCTTGATTCCGGCTTTTGTGCAAAAAGGCTATACGCGGGCCAGCAGTCTGACTGAGGGGTTTAGCTATTTTAAATTACACTTTCTGTATTTTCGGCAACTATTTGTTCCTAATTGGAAATATGGCGGTTCAGTCTTAGGGATTGAAGATGATATGTCTTTTTATCTGGGTAATGATATCGTCATTATGGCTGTACTAGCTACAGTTTTGATAATTTATTTTTACGTTGCTAAAAAAACACAAGAAAAAAAGCAGGAACTACAGACTTTAGTTTTATTTGGATTGGCTCTGCTACTGGCTATAGCTTTGACTAACTTTAAATCTCAACGCTTGTGGGAGCGTTTGCCGTTAGTTAGTTTTATCCAGTTTCCTTGGCGGTTTTTGGGGGTGGCTTCGTTTTTCTTAGCGCTTTTGACGGCTTATGTTGCGAGCTTCAAAAAGGCAGCTCCTCTTATTACTATTTTCCTTATTGTCACTATTGCTTTGAATAGTCAGTATTTTCGGCCTAAAGACCTAATTGAATCCGGTAGTATTTTTGAGCCCACTGCCAGTTTTATTGCCTGGCGGATGAGTGGAATTTTGCCTGACTATGTACCATCTGGGACTGATTGGGAACATATGCAACCAGCTAAAGCCTTAACCGAACTAGTTAAAGGTGAAGGCACTATTGATGTTGTGACTAATAATGCAAATCAAATTGTCCTGAAAGCTAACTTTAGTAAAGCTGGTGAAATCAAAATTAACCGCTTTTACTTTCCCAGCTGGCAATTTACTAGCAATGGGCAAAAGTTAGATTGTAAAATTGAAGATAATCTTTATGTTTGCCCTGTTGCTCAAGGCCAAAGTGAGATTAAGATGTTTTGGAGTGAGCAGGGGATAAATCTGTGGAGTGATTTGGTTTCGATAATTGCGGCGATGAGCTTAGGAGGGATAATACTTTTTAGTAAAAATAGTAAGCAAAAATTTTTACATAACTCTTATTTTTTTGCATAAATTTGCAAAGCAGAGGCTTCTGGTTCAACTGGTTGATCATATATTGGTGAGCCACAAAGTGACTTAATAACCCCCGATCTTGAAGCAAAAGCATAACCATAACCTATATTAAGATTTTGAAAGCCTGCTTCCCTTAATTCAGATTGTAGCTCTTGTCTAATTTGCTCAACAGTTGTACCATCGGAAATCTTATTAAGACGTCCTTCTACCGATAAAACGCAACCGCCTGGTTTAAGAACACGATAAAATTCAGCAAAAAGTTTTATGTGTTGCTCAGGATTTTTTGGTTCTCTTAACGAATGTAGTAAATAGTTGGTTTGAATTGTACTAAAAGAATCAACTCCGTATGGTAAATGGTAACCGTCCCCTAAAACAAAATTATCAGTTGCTCCAAGTGTTACCCCTTCTAAGTCAATTACATACGTATGTCCATTAGGAAAGAAAGCCTTATTTAACGCTTGGAACTCAAATATTGTATTGGTGCTCATGGCTCCAACTAAGAGCGATGAATAACCCTCAGGTAAAACAGGGTTCTCTTCTCGATATCTTTGTAATAATTCTGAATAAGAAGGAAAAAACAACCCATATGTTGTACTTAAAACTGGAGTATTTAAAAGCAATTCGGCACCCAATATCAAACAAGTTCCTTTCTCTTGCATCTCTCTTCCTCTTTCAAGCTTATCTAATCCAAGGTATTTTCGAAATAAAAAATTTATTAGATCAGGATAATAAGAACATGAAAGAAGCAAATCCTTTGCTTGTGTTGAACCAAGAAAATCAGTATTACCAGTTAGTATGGAGGCTAAAGCAGCAACTTCGATAGTCTGAACTTCATTAGCTTTAAGATGATTTATCCTAGCAATTTGAGCAGCAGCATAACCCATCAATTCTTCTGGCGATAGTAGTACTTGAAATTCTCTGCCGTGCATATTTTTAGAGAGTTGAATTATAGTATAAAAAAATATAATAATCAACATATTATAGGATTATATTTCTTCTTTCTAGTCAAAGGATGCTAGTTTTTGAAATTATGAAAATTGGAAAAATTGGTTTAAATAGTAAGTTTTTCAAATAAACAAAATATTGACTTTTAATACTTAATCCTATAAATTATCCAATAATATGAAAGGTAATTCTGAAAATGACCAACTTTTGAATGATTTTTCTCAAGCCATAAGTTCTGATGGTAGCGGTACTTATCAATCTATTTTAGATCGAGCTGTTGCACTATCTCAAATTCCTCCATCAGCAGCCGTATTTGATCAATTAGCACTTCTTTGGACAGAGGTTGCAGTATTAGGTTTAGTAGATGAAGAAATTGCAATGAAACACATAGGGTTTATGTGGGAAGTTGCTGATAGGATGCGAGAAGAGAATAAGAATTAGTCGTATAATTTATTTTTTATTTATTCCAACCCCAGGCCCATATTTTTTCATAGGAACATCATTTAATTCTTCAGGGTATTTCTTAATTAGTTTTTGAATTATTTTTTCGGAGTAATCATCTTTTGTATACCACTCTGTTGTCAAATGTTTTATGCTTCTCCATGGACCATGTCTTTTTAAGTAACTAACAAGCCTTGTTTTTCTTTTCCAATCCCTTACTTCGTTTGACTGAAAATATAATGAAATCCCCCAAATAAAGACAAGAATTAATGTTAATATCCAGTGGTTAGGAAATAAATTAACCTACTGATTTATTGCAAAAGGAAGAATTAGAATTGAAAAAATAATTACAATAGGTAAAGGCTTTTTTTCAATTATCTCTAAAATATTCTTAATTTCCATATAGTTATAAACCGATTTTTCTCTTCACTTTCAAGTTTAATTTTTGCAAGGGGTTAGCGGCTTTATTTATAGCAACTTCTTTGATCCACCAGTAAAAATCTTTAGCTATAGTGGTAGTTTGGGTTTGAACGGTAGCTAAGGTTTTCTTTTCATAGGTCGTATCAAATTTCTTCAGTTCCCAGACTTTTAAAACAACAACCAGTTCGTAAAAAGCTTGGAGCAGAGCTAAGGCTAAACCATGAATGCCATCTTTATAACCATGGAAAGCAAAGAAGCGGCGCAGAAACTCATCAAAAGGACGTTTGATCAGTTGGGAAGTAAAGGGTGGATGAATTTGTTTGGCAAAATATGTAGCATCAGCGCTAGTATAGCGGTTAAGTTTATCAATAAACTGGCTAATGGTTTGGTAGTTGTAGTGATAGAGATGATGATTAAGCTTGGCTTTTTGACCATCTATTTCCGGATGTTCGTGAATATGCTCGCAAGGAAAAGTGATTTGGCTTTTTTTGAAAAGCCGGAGCTGATAGTCCGGATACCAATTAGAGTACTTCATCCATTTACCAAAGAGCAGATTTTTCCGAGGAATTTCATAGCCATCATAAGCAGGATTTTCTAAGACTCTTTTAATTTCTTTTGCCAAGGCCGGACTGACTTTTTCATCAGCATCTAGCCATAAAACCCACTCATTTTTAGCCAGATTGATAGCGATTTGTTTGTTGACATGAAATTGCTCCTGATGAGTTTTGACGAAGACTTTTTTAGTATATTTTTTAGCAATTTGAGCGGTATTGTCGGTAGTAGTTTGATCAACTACTACTACAATTTCATCGGCTAGGTTTTTAACAGATTCTAAAGCTCGGGCAATATTGGCTGCTTCATTGCGGGCGAGTAAACAGATTGAAAGTTTATTGTTTGGCATAGGCTATAAATTTACGAATTTGTAGACTTAATCTTTTGCCATCTAGTATATATAAAATTGCGCCATAGATCACGCCGCCGGAAATAATGGTACCAATAAGTTTGACAAGACCAGGTTTAAAATTGGGTAAAATTGGGCTTAAAACTGCCAGCATAACTAGCGAAGCCAGTAGCGGAATAGCAATGGGTCGGAATAAATCAACCTTGACTATTTTTCGGACCATAAGGTAGGGAACGATAGAAGTAAGAGCAACAGTAATTGAAGCGATAGCAACTCCGTGGTAACCGAATTTATAAGCAAAAAGAGGATAGAGCGTTAGAGTCAAGGTAGCCCACATAAACATCAAGCCCATGGTAGTTTTGACTTTGCCAATAGCGGTCAAGAAATTGGTCAAAAAGGTTGAGACTGAAGCAATGGCAGCTGAGATCAAAAATAAATTAAAAGTAGATAAACCCGGTTCCCATTTAGAATACTTGGGAATAATATCAATAATTTGGGGCATCAGCAGGTAAGCACCGGCTAAAGAAGGAAAAACCATGACAGTAATAAAGTGAACCGATTGTTCCAAAGCTTGTTTGGCTTTTTCTAAATCATGCTGCAATCTGGAAAAGAGTGGGAAGGAAACTTTGACCATAGAATCCAAAAAGTAGCGCAAAGGCAAATTGGCCCATTTTTCAGCCCAACCTAAGATACCCATCCCACCAACGCCAATAATCTTAGCCAGAATTAATAAAGAAACCCGGTCTTTAAAAACTGCAATCAAACTATTAGCCTGAAAAGGAATACCGAAATTAAGCAAACCCTTTACAGCTTTAAAATTAAAACTTAGGCTGGGTTTCCAGGGCACTAAAATATAAATGGCAATGGTTCCGGAAAGGGCTCTAGCTAACACAGCCCAAATATAGCTTTTAACCCCAAAACCCTGCCAAGCTAAAACGACAATAATACTGTTAAAAGCTAAGGCTTCAATAACTTGAGGAATGACAATATTATTAAACCGTAATTTTCGCTCGGAAAGTACCGAAGGAATCGTTTTTAGAGAAGATAAGAAAAAAGACAGCAGTAGGGCATATAAAAGCACCAGCCCAATTTGATCCAATTCGTAAAAATCTTTGATTTGATAGCGAAAGATAAAAGCTACAACAATTAAAAACAACACTAAACCCATTTGAATCGTGAAAGTAGCACTAATCTCAGATTTTTTAAGCTTTTTCTTTTTCTGGATTAAAGCTCCGGCCAAGCCAATATCGGAAAAATAAGTCAAAATATCAACAATAGTTGAAGTGATAATAAAAATACCAAAATCTTTAGGAGATAGAAAAATAGTCAGGGCAAAGGCGCCTAAAAAATTGACAACATTAAGAAAAAAGGTTCTGGAAGTCAAAGCAATAACAGATCTAGTGGCGCGGGTAGCGATGTTTTTTGCCATATGTGCTTTAATTGCAGAATCTTTCATCTTTGTCATTCCTGCGAAGGCAGGAATCTATGTCTCAAAACAGCTTATATACATGGATCCTGAAACAAGTTCAGGATGACAAAGTTAATAATTTGTAATTGTTATATTGTACTAATGTTTAGAAAAGAATACTAATTAAGCTACAATGAAATAAATTATGCTATTTGCCAACTTTACCCAGGAATTTGTAATCTTCTTTGCTTTATATACTATTTTATTTAGTTTGCTATTTATTCCCAAGATTAGCAAACGATTAAAAAAACTTAATTACCAATATTTATTTTGGGGAGTGTTGGGATTACAGTTACTAACTATTGCTCTGATTAAAAAAGAGATTACTGATGTGATGTTGTTTTCCGGAGCCGGTTGGCATTTGCGTCACGGCATTGATTTTTACTTTATCGATTCGGATCATGGTCAGTACCCCTTTTTCCCATTCTTAATTTTTGCTCACGCTGTTTTTAACTACCTAACCGAAACCATCAAACTATTTCCGTTTGTTTTTTATCTCAAACTTTTACTGATTGCGGCTCTACAATATCTTGGTTTTTTTATTTACAAAAAAACCAAGAGCCAAATTCTACAACTGCAGTTTTTACTTTGTCCGATTACTTTTGCAGTTGTTTTATATCATGGCCAGATTGATGTAATCTTGTTGGCATTTTTATTAGCCAGTTTGCAATTTTTATTGGCTCAAAAATTACAAACCGTTGTACTTGGAGCATTATTGTTGGCAGCTTCAATTGCAACTAAAACCTGGTCAATAGTCTTTTTACCTTTAATTGCTTGGTTTCAGAAGAATATGTTTAAAGTTATCTTGACTGGTTTACTTATAGTTTTATTTTTATTAGGTGATGTATTTATCTATACCCGCTTGGTCTTTGGTTCAAGTGTCCGGACGGTTTTGCCAGCAGTTTTAGCAGCCGGTGGTCCAATTGGCCATTGGGGATGGCCTTTATTGGTCAGCTTTATTATTCCCATTTCCGTGATTACAAATTACAAATTCTATCTTTTTATTTTGTTGCTTGGTGTGGTTTTTGCGATTCTTGTTTGGAAAAAACTTCCTTTAACCATCAGCCTATTGGGATTTGTGTTGGGTTTATATTTAGTTATTCCCAACTGGGGAATTCAATACAGTTTTTGGGTGTTGCCGTTTTTATTTTTAAGTTTTTCGCAAATTTCTAAACCCTGGACTTATAGTTATTTATTTTTAAGCTCGATTTTGGTGTTTGCCAATTATTTAAATCTCTCAGCTGCAAAATCCGTATTTTCAGTGCAGATTCTCGACATGATCGGTATAATAGTATGGTTATGGATTTTATTAGGTTTTTATCTGCTTGTTGCAAAAAAATATGAAAAAAATCGGGATTATCTTACTTAACTATAACGGCTTGGCTGACACCTTAGACTGTTTACAATCTTTAGCAAAGATTAAACAAACTGGTTTTTCAACTAGTATTTTTGTAGTGGATTATAGTAAAGACGTTAAGGAGTCAGAACAAATTAAAAAACAATTTTATCAAATCAAACTAATTAGAAAAGAAAGTAATTTAGGGTTTGCTAAAGGTAATAATGTTGGTATTGCCGAAGCTTTGAAATGGGGAGCAGATTATGTTT
This sequence comes from Candidatus Beckwithbacteria bacterium, assembly GCA_012797845.1. NCBI lineage: Bacteria > Candidatus Beckwithiibacteriota > Candidatus Beckwithbacteria bacterium. Next base: position 55,956 of record JAAZOH010000040.1, on the reverse strand, counting down.
TGCTGCTTAATAGCGATACGATAGTAAGCTCTGATTTTTTACAAAAACTGTTTATATATCTTAAAAAAAACCATCAAGTTGGAGCAGTTTCGCCCAAAATTTATTTTGCCAAAGGTTTTGAATTTCACAAAGAAAAATATGCAAAATCAGATTTAGGAAAAGTAATATGGTATGCTGGCGGCCAAATTGATTGGGCCAATATGCTGGCTTTTCACCGGGGAGTTGATGAAGTTGATCATGGTCAATTTGACAAAATCTTAGAAACCGATTTTATTTCTGGTTGTTGCAGTTTAATTCGAAAAGAAGTATTAGAACAAGTTGGAGATTTAAATGAAAAATTGTTTTTATACTTTGAAGATACTGATTGGTCACAGCGAGTTAAGAAAGCTGGTTGGAAGCTAAAATATTATCCCAAAGCTCATATCTGGCATAAAAACGCAGGTGGTTCAGGGGTTGGTTCTAGCTTGCAGGATTACTTTATAACCCGCAATAGATTATGGTTTGGGTTTGTCTACGCGCCTTGGCGAACTAAATTCGCTTTATGCAAACAATCATTGTTACAATTAGTCAAAAGTAATTATTGGACCAAGCAGGGAGTGAAAGATTTTTATTTAGGAAATATGAAACAAGGTAGCTGGAAAGGAAAATAATATGAAATTATCAGTTATTATTACCACCCATAATGAAGAACAAATGCTGCCAAAGTGTTTGGAATCAGTGGCTTGGGCTGATGAAATTATTGTTTGTGATAAAAAATCAACTGACAGCACTTTGGCTATTGCTAAAAAAACTAAAGCTAAAATTTGTCATTTTACTGGCGAGCATTTTGATAAATGGCGCAATGAAGCCTTAAAACATGCTAGTGGTGAATGGGTTTTGTACCTTGATCCTGACGAGCGGATCACGTCGGAATTAAAGCAAGAAATTTTAGAAGCCATTAAGAATGATGAGTTTGCAGCTTATCAGTTAGCACGCAAAAATTACTGGTGGGGAGAAGAATTTAAAGTTTGTGGAGCCTGGCCCGACTACGTGACACATCTCATTAAAAAAGAAGCTTTGCAAGATTGGCAAGGAATTATTCATGAATCTCCGATTATTATTGGTGAAATCGGGACTTTGCAAAATCCCCTCATACATTTAACCCACCGGGATTTAGAATCAGGACTTAAAAAAAGCTATGAGTGGACCAAAATGGAAGCGCAGCTTTTCGTTAAAGCTAAACACCCACCCATTACCTGGTGGCGACTAGCCAAAGTTACCCTTTCAGCATTTTTGAAAAAATACCTTGTTCAAGGTGGCTATAAAGCTGGCACCGCTGGATTTGTCGAATCAGCAGTACAAGCTTGGAACCGTTTCATGGTCTATGAGCAAATTTGGGAAATGCAGCAAAATCCCAGTTTGGAAGGGAAGTATTTTAAAATTGACAAGTCTCAATAATAGACCGAAGTTAAAAATATAGTGTCAAAAGACAAATCTTGAGCTACTTCTCTATCTTTTTCAGCTTGTTTTAAAATTTTGTTATAGACATAAAGATAATTGCTTTGTGAAGCCAGTAAGGTTTTAAAAGGCAGTTGAGCTTTTAGGATTTGGTATGCTTTATATTCAGCTAAATTCCAAGTGAAAATACTGTCTAAAGCATTGGGTTTTTGAGGTGATACTGATTGACTAATACTAAACGGACTAGTGATATACCCATCAACAGGTTCGTAATAAGCGGAAATACAATTGGTCATTGAGGCTATATAATCCCTAATTTCTACCGAATTTTTTTGTGTAACTTGAGTTTCAAAAGTCGCCAATTGTTTACTTTGCATGTGTAACTTTTCCAAAATAGCTGAATTGGTCGATTCGTCTTGTTCAAGCTGTTGGATCTTATTAAGATAAAGTTGTTTCTGAAATGCCAAAATAGAAAGGACGATTTGCTTTTTTTCTTGAGTACTGCCGTATTTTTGCGCTAAAAATAAATAGTGGCTGGTCAGATTATCAAGCACCATACCGGCATTGATAATTGCGAGACGTTCGTCTGCTTCATAAAAAGCTTTATTAAGCAACGAAGTATTGCTAAGAGTTTGATCAACCTGCTTATATGACATTAGCCAACCGTTAACACCATCAGGCGAAAATCGGGATAAGTAAGTGTAATCAATGCGATTATTAACTGTTGGAGGATGGTTGTTGGCAATAAAATCTTCGGCTGGAAATAAGCTAAAAGAAGCCAATACTAGGATTGTTAGTAAAGCCTCAGCTGGAAACAGTCTGAGTTTAGTTAAGTAGCGAAAACCGAGTGTAATCACCATACCAGTTAGCCAAAAAAGAAACATACAGCCATATAATCGGCCCAGACTCCAACCATGTAAGCTTTGATAAAGCCAGACTCGGCGATAAATAGAGATGATAAAAAGAAGAATTTCTCCTAAGAGGATTGTTTGAGCCAGTTTTAAGTATTTAGCCTTAGGGATATTGCGGCTGACAATTAAACCTAACCAACTGACAAAATAAATGATAGTGGCTACAAGCAAAAGCTCTACAAAACCTCGACGAACATATTCTGAATAGGTTTTGATACCAAATGTAATCAGCTCAGTTTCCTTAGGAACAGAAGCAAAAATATACGACCATTGCACGGTTAGAAATAAACCTAGAGCTACAATCAGTAAAACCACTGGAACTAAAACCGTCAAGCCGTCTTTAATATTTTTACCTAGCTTCATTAATTGTGGATATTGACTTATATTTCGATAAGCCGTTAGTGGTAACAGAATTAGCAATAATATTGCACTAAATAGCAAGCGTTGGATAAAGTGAGAAGAAAGATCGAGATTAAAAAGCTGCTTCATAAACTGGCCATAAAAAGGATCGGCACTACTTAAAAGAGAAATAACAATGAGTAAAATCGGCAAGCTAAGAACTAAGCCAGCAACAATTTGTCCCCAAAAACCATCAGCTTTCCCTCTTTTGGGGATTTTTAGAAAAAGTGATACATAGTAAGTAAGAGCACTAACAGTGTAATTAAAACTGCTTATAAAAGGTGCCAAAATAGTTTCTGACAAAGTCATACTGAAGGTTTGAGGACTATTACTAAGATAGTACAAAAAGAGTAATAAAATTAAGGCAAATAGTGTATCAACGACCTGGATTAGTCTATTCCCAGATGCGATAATAGGATAAAGACAAAAAAGAAAAACTGCCGCAGTTGTAGCAATGAACTTGAGATTATATTTGAACTTATGACGTATATAAGACAAACTAAGAACTAGAAAAAATAAGACTAGAAGAACCAAACTAGTAGCCATTGAACCAAGCTGGTGAAAGAAGAAAATATTTATAAGTCCAATAAAAAGAACTATCGGAAGCAAATAGCTTTTTAGCATAAGGAATGTACAGTATAAGAAATAAAAATGAAAAATTTATGAATGAGCAAGTTGTAGCAAATATTATACAATAATGATATGAAAATCGGGATTTACTCACCATATTTAGATACGCTTGGTGGAGGTGAACGCTACATACTGACCTTTGCTGAATTTTGCCTGCAGCACAACTGGAAGGTAGAGCTTTTTTGGCCAAATTTTGATGATGTCAAAAAAGCCCAAGACCGCTTCCAGCTTTGGTTGGATGGTCTCAAGCTTAACCCCAGTATGTATGCCCGTTTTAGTCAAAGTCCTTCTTATGCCCAGAAACTACAAAAATGGTTAAGTTTACCTACTTATGATCTGATTTTTTGGTTGTCTGATGGAAGTATTCCGTATTTAAGAGCCAAACAAAACTGGCTGCATTTTCAAGTACCGTTTCAGTTGAATGGTAAAGATGATTGGAGCCAAAAGAAATTAACCCATGTTCACAGAATAATTTGTAATTCACAATTTACCAAAACATATATTGATCAAAGTTTTGGAGTTGAGAGTGAAGTCATTTATCCGCCAGTAGCAGTTCATGATTTTGAAGCCAAGACAGAAAAAGAAAATATTATTCTGTCAGTAGGCCGTTTTGACCAAATCATGAATGCCAAGCGCCAGGATGTGCTGATTGAAGTTTTTAAGCAAATGGTTGATCAGGGTTTAAACGGTTGGAAACTAGTTTTAGCTGGCGGGATGCAGCACAATGAAGAAGAGCTGCTTAAACTGCGAGAGCAAGCTCTAAACTACCCAATCGAGTTTGCCGTCAATGCTAGCTATGAAGATTTGATTGCTCTTTATCAAAAGGCTGATATTTATTGGCATGCCACAGGTTTTGAAGTTGAGCAAACTGCTGAGCCAAGTAAAGTCGAACATTTTGGTATATCAATTGTGGAAGCTATGGCAGCAGGTTGTATTGTGATAGCTCATAATAGTGGGGGAATTCCAGAAATTATAACTGATAAAAAAAATGGCTATTTGTGGCATGAAAAAAAACAGCTATTACAACTGACTCAAAATCTCATTTCCAATCCAGCTAAGAAAATAAGCCTTATTAAAAAAGCCCGCAAGGATGCTTTAAAATTCAGTAAAGAGGCGTTTTTTGAAGAGTTTAAAAAAAGACTATATTAAATATGGATGTTTCGGTTGTTATTCCAAACTACAATGGCCAAAAGCTACTGGCTAAAAATTTGCCAAAAGTAATAGATGCTTGCCCTAATTGTGAAATTATCGTGGTTGATGACGGCTCGACAGATGGTTCAGTTAGTTTCCTTAAAAAAAATTTTCCCAAAATCAAACTAGTGATTCATGAAACTAATCAACAATTTGCTAAAGCTTGTAATAGTGGCGTTGCTGCAGCTAAGGGTGAAATAGTTATCTTATTAAATTCTGATGTGATTCCTCAAAAAGGATTTTTACAGCCACTTCTAAAACATTTTAAAAATCCAGAAGTTTTTAGTGTAGGTTGCCGTGAAATTGAAAAAAAAGATGGTAAGCAAGTTTTTTCAGGCCGAACTGCAGGAGCTTTTAAGCGAGGGTTTTTTGTCCATTGGACACCAAAAGATCAAGAAAGTTTGGACACATGGTGGAGTGTGGCTGGGAGTATGGCAGTTTCAAAACAAAAATATTTAGAGCTTGGCGGGCTTGATCCTTTGTTTGCTCCGGCTTATGGAGAGGATATTGATTTAGCTTGGCGAGCTAAACAAAAAGGCTGGCAAATTTTATTTGAAAAAGATGCGATTGTTTACCACCAGCACGAAACTACTAATAAAACTGTTTATGGTTTGAGAAAAATTGAGATCATGTCATTTCGCAACCAAATTTTATTTATGTGGAAAAATGCCAAGGGAATGCAGCTTATAAACCACTTTTTATGGTTACCTTACCATTTACTATTTACGGGTTTAAGATCAGGTGGAAAGTTTGATTTGGCATTTTTACTAGCCTTAAAACGATGGTGTAGTTTCCCTTAAAATATGAAAAAGCAGGATTTATTACTTAGGTTTTTACCATTTTGTATTACTGGCTTACTGATTGTAATTTTCTATAGCCTTCGATGGGTATTTTTGACTCCTTTTGACCTTAGTTATCTTGAAGATTTATATGGTCATAGCCAATGGATGATTCCTCAAAGTAATCGGGTAATGTCTGATAATGAGCTGTATCAATTGGCTGGCTATCGATATATTCAAGGTGCTGACCTTTTTTCTATCAATCCCGAAGTACCGCCATTGGGTAAATATTTTTATGGACTAGCTGCTACTTATTTGACTAATCCTTATTGGGCAGCAGCATTGTTATTTTTAACAACTACTATCATTTTTTATGTTTTAACCAAAGAATTTACAAATTCTAAAAAAATACAGCTAATTGGAGTTTTACTACTCCTGACTTCACCACTTTATGCAATGCAGTTGGGTCGTACCATGCTGGATTTACCTCAACTTTTTTGGCTGCTTTTACATATATTGGCTATTCTTAAATTAAGTAAAGAAAAATCTTCTTATACATATATTTGGTTATTAGTAACAGGAATAAGTTTGGGTGGTTTTGCTGCTAGTAAATTTCCAATTTACACCCCAATTTTGGTATTAGCTGATGGATTTTTACTTTTCAAAAGAAAGAAAATTGCTTACATAATACCTTTGTTGGGCATTGCCTTAATTTCATATATAGCCACTTTCTTACCATATTTTTTACAAAACCCCAATTTGATTAACTGGCTTAAAAATGAGAAATGGACTGTAGATTTCTATGCTAAATCTCAAAAAAAAGCTGATGTATTTATTACTATAAGTACTGTCATGGTTGGTCGATATTTAAATATTTGGGGAAGTCAAGGTTGGCAGTCGGTAAGAAATTGGTCTTTAGTTTGGCCTGTTACAGCTGTTATGGTTATTTGGCAAGGAGTTTTACTGGTTCTGAAGAAAATAAAAGACAATGAAACAGAAAACTACATTTTAATTATTTGTGGCCTACTTTTGGTATCATTTATTACCTTATCATTTTATCCCCATTACTTCTTGCTTTTTCTACCATTAGGAATTTTGCTTTTACTACATTACTTTGAGCAAAATATAAAAATTCTAGGCTTGCTTGTAGGTATTTCGCTACTACAACTGATTTTCTTTATGCGGCCAGATCCCAATGAAATGCTATATTTTGCAAATCAGGATTGGCAAAACGGTAATTTTCAAGATTTATATCAACACCTGAATCAAGATAGTAAAAATAAAATTACCAGACAGGAGTTTTTAATCAAAAATAAAGTAATAGAAAACAACCTTCATTTACTATCAAAAAAAATTACTACTGCTCAAAGCAAAGTGATGCCATGGCAAAATACGGCCTATGCTCTAGGAAAAAATAACTTTAAATCAGAATTAGGAAATTTGGATCATGCATATACACTACAAGTAACCAGGGAAAATAATGTCTGGAAAATACTATGGAATTGGGATAATGTACTCCCTGATCTTCATGATTTTGATCAAGTAGTTTTTGTGCCAAAGCCTGCTAAACAAGGGATTTTATATACAGCTGATTATATTGCTTTGACAAAACCAGCTTTATTACCATATATCTGGATTAATCCTGACAAAATTCAAAATAAAGACCTATTGATAAGGCAGATGAATAATCTGACTAATCATTTTGCATATACAGAACTTGAAAACTATCTGTTTGTGCAAAATCAGGGAGTCAGCAAAATCGAAATTGGTTTTTTGGAAAAAAATTATGATGAAACATTGTTCCAGGAATTAAAACAAGACCCAGCTGTTGTCATTGAGGACCGTTTAGGTAGATGGTATCATGAGCGTTTTTTTGATGTCGAAAAATTTTATCAATCAGGCAATTTGGAAGAGGATTATAAACAAATTAGAGGGCGAGATGGAGGTGAAATTATCATTAGAAACCCTAATAATCAAGAAAAAATATTGCTTTCAAAATTGCCTGTAGATGGTGAAGATGCGATTTTATCTGTTCGCTTAGCTGATGTACCATAGTAGTTGTTATGAAAAAATACTTACTATTCATAATTTTACTTTTACTAGCTGCTGGCTTACGACTTTACCAGTTGGGTCATATTCCAGCTTCACTCAATTGGGATGAGGCCGCTATTGCCTGGAATAGTTTATCAATCTGGAATGCCCGTATTGATGAATATGGGACTAGATTACCGCTTTCATTCCGGTCTTTTGGGGATTTTAAAGCTCCATTGCTAATTTATGCTACTGCCCCTTTTGTTGGTCTTTTGGGTTTAAAACCATGGGCGGTTCGTTTACCTTCAGCTCTAGCTGGAATCATTAGTGTAATCATTTTTTACTTACTTGCTCAAATAACAGCCTCTTCTTTTAAAAAAAATAAAACTTTTAATGAAATATTTATTATTTTAGCAACCTTATGTTTTGCGATTTCTCCTTGGGAAATTATGTTTAGCCGTGGGGCCTATGAAGCGAATGTAGCTTTGGCCTTTATTCTCTTTGGTTTTTGGCTGTTTTTAAAAAGTTTTGAAAAATGGTATCTACTGCTTTTATCTGGACTGGCTTTTGTAGCTTCAATGTATACCTATCATAGTGCCAAATTATTTGTGCCACTAATGATTTTGGTTTTACTTATTATTTATAAAAATAAGATATGGGTTTTAGTAAAACAAAAAACAGTAGGATTGTTTGTTATTATCCTTATTTGTTTGGCTGCTTTTTTGCCACTAGCTAAAGAAAATCTTTATGGCAAAGGAGCCGATCGATTTGGAACCAGCATTTTCTTTAATCAGCAGCAACAACTCAGATTACTTGACCCAGGGTTATTACAAGATTTAGCTGTCAATGCTTGGAAGCAAATCAATCCAGAGTTTTACTTACTTGGCGTTAAGGCTAACTATCGCAATGGGTTGAAATATACGGGTTTGATTTATCCAGTAGTATATTTAGGATTTTTATTTGGTCTTTATGCTTTGTATCAAAATCGAAACAAAAAAATCAGTCAGTTGTTATTAATTTGGTTTTTGTTTGGTTTAGTTCCGGGAATAATTAGTCGAGGAGAAGAGGTGCCTCACCCAATTCGGACTTTAAATGCTATGCCAGCTCTCATTTTGATTGCCAGCTATGGATTAGTAACTGCCTACACTTCTCTTGGCCCCAAACTATTAAATAAGTCCAAGCAGAAAATTTTACTCATTATCTTTATGGCTTGGCTCAGTTTTAGTTTTATCAAATTTATTGATGATTATTTTTACAAATTCCCAGTTTATGCAGCTGCCGATTGGCAGTATGGGTATGAGCAAGTAGCGCAAGTTGCCAAGACTTACGAAGATAAAGTTGATAAAATTGTCATTTCGCCATATTATGGGCAGCCGCATATTTTTATACAGGTTTACCAAAATAAGGTTCCGCTTTATGTGCTTTGGGGGGAAATGAGTAAATATCAATATCGGCCGGTTGATTGGAATGGTGATCAATTTCAAAAAAATATATTACTTATCGGGCCACCAGAAGAAATTCCAAGGCAGTTACCAGCTGATAAAGTTACTTTAATTGATGAAATTAGGTTTCCTGATAATCAAGTTGCTTTTAGAATTGTAAAAACGTTATAAACTAAATGCATAATAACTAATCTTTACTAACTTGATCTTTTACATTTTTTCTTCGTTATTATTTGTCTCAAGTACGTTTAGTACTATCGACAACTAATGCCTCGAAAAAGTGCAAAATTTCTGCGTTATTGAAATATTTCTTATTATGCAATTAGTTTATGAAACTACCTAAAAAATTATCAAAAGCTACCATCTTAACGATTCTATTTTTATTGAGTCGAATTATAATATTGCTTTTTCCACCGGCTCATTATTCTGATGTGACTCATGATTATGAGCGTTATGCTAATATGTGGTGGTATGGGATGCCGCCGTATCTTGAACACTACTTCGAATACCCACCTGCTACTATTCCTTTCCTAATTTTTCCGCTACTTCTAGATCAATTAGGTGTTGGTAAGTATTACCTTAATTACCGTTTAGGGATCTTTGCTTTTGATTGTCTACTTTTTGTTTTTATTGTTAAGGCTTTTAAAAAACTAAAGCTTTCAGAATTTTCTCAGCGTATTTCCTTGCTGTTTTATATTGTAGGCGGCCTGATTGTTAAAGATTTTTTATACGAAGGAATCGACTTGCTTTTTGCTGGACTTTTAGCCATAAGTTTGATTTCTATTTTGCTGTATGATCAAGCTAAAATCAGAAACAGAATTTCTTTTTGGACAATTTTTTTCTTTTCCGGAGCTATTAAATTTATGAGCTTGCCTTTACTGCCTTTATTTTTTCTTAGTAAAAAATTATCTTTTAAAAAAGAACTACTGGCTTTGCTGATTGGAGGTATTTTAATCTGGGGAGGACCTTTATTTATGTATCGATCTTCCTTATCTGTAAGTGTGGTTTTTCATATGGGTAGACCGTTAAAATACAGTTCGATTGGTTCAAATTTGATTGAAGGAATTAATCTATTTACCCATTCGGAACATCGGGTCGAAGAACCTCCTGATTTTCAAATGGCTGGTCCGGTTTCAAATACCATGAATCGAGTCTTTGGGATTATATTTCCCGTAAGTATTTTAGGGGTCTTGAGTTATGGTTTATGGAAACTAATTAAAATCCAGAAACATAAAAATATTTTAGAGGGATTTTGGGAGCTTTTGAAAAAACCAATTACAATCTCTAATGTTCAAATATTCCAACTGCTTTTAAAAATTAGCTTAGTCTATATCCTAACTCTCTTTATTACTGGCAAGGTATTTTCCCAACCTTTTTCTATTTGGTTATTACCTTTATTAGCTGTGACAGGATTTAAGAGTTTAAAACAAAAGAAAACCGTCTTGATAGCTGGTTTACTATTTATGCTGCTTTTAAGTTCTTCAATTCCTCAAATACCTAAAATAATCCTGCCATTTTTAGGGGCAGGGTATGATCTGTGTAAAGATTATATTCGCATAGGTCTTATGTTTTATTTGTTGTGGCTAAGTTTTGAGCTACCTGAAAAAACTTATGAAGCTTAATATTTTAGTACTGATTTTTATTATTATTCTTTCAGCCTTTTTACGATTGTATCATTTAGATACTTTGCCACCCAGCCCATATTGGGAAGAAGTAGCTTTGGGTTATGATGCCTATTCAATCTTGCAAACAGGCCGTGATCATCATGGTCAAGCTTTACCAATTTTAGCTTTTGAATCCTTTGGTGATTGGAAACCCAGTGGCTATTTTTATGTCACTGTTCCTAGTATTGCTCTGTTTGGTTTAAATATTTGGGCAGTAAGACTTCCTTCGGCTCTAGCAGGAGTTGGCACAGTTTTACTGATATATCTACTAGTTAAGCTTTTATTACAAAAACATAAACAAAAAGAATACATAGCTTTAGCCTCGGCCTTGATACTAGTTATTATGCCATGGCACATTTTAGTTTCTCGGGTAGCTTTTGAAACAAACCTAGCTTTGTTCTGGACATGTTTAGGAATCTATTTTTTACTGTTTGCTCTTAAGTCAAAAAAGATTTACCTTCTGCCAGTTTCAGTTTTACCTTTAATTCTTTCTATGTATACCTATCATAGCAATAGAGTGGTCACGCCTTTACTGGTTTTGGGATTAGGAATCCTTTTTGTTAAAAAATTGTGGCAGCAAAAAATATGGACAGTAATCAGTATTGTTTTAGCTTTTTTATTTGTATTGCCAATTATTCTTAATTTTTCCAATCCGCAACTCAATCACCGTCTGGCAGAAACTAGTGTTTTTACGCAGCTTGAACCAATCTTAGAATCAAACCAAGCTATTGCCAGACATGGTGATACAGTTTGGGCCAAACTTTTACATCACCGTTTTTGGTACTATGCCAAACTTTATTTAGATCATTATTTTAGTCATTTTAATCCTCAATTTTTATTTATTAGTGGTGATAGTAATATTCGCCATAGTGTAGGTTTGGTAGGTCAATTATATTGGTTACAGTTACCGCTGCTGTTTTTGGGGATCTATTACCTTTTTGCCAAAAAAGAAAAAAACATGATGTTGATGCTGTGGTGGTTAGTAGTAGCGCCAGTAGCTGCTGGAGCTACTAAAGCTACGCCCCATGCTTTACGGGCTCTGCTTATGGTTATCCCACTGGCTACCTTATGTGCTTATGGACTGATTAATTTTGTTACAGCTATAAGAAAAGCAATGCCAAAATATATACTAATTGGCTCACTAATTTTACTTGTTGGTGGATTTGCTTTTGAGCTAGGTCAATTTTGGTACTATTACACTACTGTCTATCCAATTAAGTCTAGCCAGGATTGGCAGTATGGATATAAAGAAATGGTTCAATTTATTAAAGAGCATCAAAATGAATATGATCAAATTATTGTAACTAGAGATCAAGGTCGACCAGCTATGTATTACTGGTTTTATACCAAAACTGATCCCAAACTAGTTCAAGCTTGGGAAAATAAAACTCCCAAAGATCAGGGGGAATTTTTACAGTTTGAGAATATATATTTTGGTATCAAGCCTCAAGAACAAGGAAAACAGCTTGTTATTAGTAGCACCAAAATGGGAAAACAAAACATATTAAAAAGTATTGTTAACCTTGAAGGTAAACCGGTTTTTTATATTTATTAGGTATATTTATGTGGTTAAATCTTATTTGGTCTATTGGTGCAACACTGCTGTTTTATTTAATTTTTATATTTTTTCCAGGACACATTATTTGTCAAAAATTTAAAATATCAAAGTGGTTCGACCTAAAACTCGTGACAGGCCTTGCGATATTGATTCTTTATATTTTTTTGGGGCGGTGGTTTTTGTCTACGCAAATTCTAGCTGGAATTTATATACTATTTTGGCTGTTATTTGCTCTTTTTTTTAAAATAAATTTTAAAATTTCTGGTTTTAAGTTTTTATTTGGGGTTTTTTTACTTATTGCACTGGGTGTAGCAGCTCAGTCTTTTCCAGTTGTTAAATCAGTATTTTTAGGAATGGAACAGGTAAAGCTTAGCCTAGCTTTTAGTCACGATCAAAGTTGGCATGCAGCTTTGATATACGAGCTTTCAAATCATTTTCCGCCACAAATACCAGGTTTTGCTGGTCAGAGTCTAAAAAATTATCATTATTTTTATGATTTACTAATTAGTGCTCAATATCAATTGTTCGGTGGAAGTGTAGCTTTGTATATAGAAGTTATTTATCCAGTTATTATTTCGATTTTGTTTGGAATCAGTGTTTTTAGAACTATTAGCTTGATTACTAAAAACTATTTAATCCAAATTACTACAGTTTTTTTGGCATATTTTGCTAACAATTTACAATACATTTTGGTTTTACTTAGGCTTGGTCAATGGTGGCAAAGCGTCTTTTTTTTGGATCAGCCTTTAATCTTTTTGTTTAACCAACCAGCAGTGCTTTCAATAGTTTTTTTCTTTTATTTTTTAATATTTCTAAAGCAAAGCTTCAAAAATAAAGGTTCAATAGTCTTAGCTGGTTTGATTTTAGGATTGTTAGCTGGTCTAAAAATTTACGCGTTTATTGTGGGAATTATGACATTAGGATTTTTTACTCTCTATGTTTTTATTAGATCTTTTAGAAGTCGGTCATTTAAAAAATGTTTCAAATTTGTCTTGATTGGTTTAATTGCTGGAATAGTTGTTTTGATAATTGCTTTTAATATGTTCACCTTTGGAAAAAGTTTTATTGATTATAATCCTGGTTGGATTATTCAAGCTTTTTATGAAAAAATGCTCAATCCATATTTTAAACAGACAAAAATTGCTTCTTATTATGTAATCTATCAGCTTCAGGGTAAGTATTTAAAATTTTTAATTTTACAAATTATTTTTGGTGCAATCTTTGTAATAGGTAGTTTAGGGGTAAGAATTGTGGGATTATTGGTAATTTTTAAAAAAAAGATCAAAAAAATAGAGATTCTCTTACTTATTGCTTCTCTCATCTCATTACTGGTTTTATTTATTGGAAATCAGAGCGGCTCAGCTTACAATATTATTCAATTTGGGCCATACTTATTGACTGCCAGCACTATTTTACTAGGTGGTTTTTTAGCTCAAATTAAAAAGAAGAACCTGCTAGTTTTTTTCATAGCTTTGATTTTGCTTTTAAGTTTGCCGGTGACATGGCATGAATTAGGCAAATACAACCTTAAAAAAGATAATCGTACGTATGATAAGCAGCTTATGGAAGCTCTTGATGTTTTAAGCACTTTGCCGCAAGGGAATGTTTTCAATTTGTATAATTTTACGAGAAGTAGTGAAAAGGAGCATAATATCGTTGGTTCCATTGGTCGCAAAAACAGTTATCTGTTAGACCTATGGCAGTTAGAAGTTTTGAAAGTTGATATTCAAAAAAGATGGCAGTTTTTAGAATATATTAAAAGAAATGATTGTTCTTTGAAAGAAAATTTTTCAACAGACTATCTTTTATTAGAAGAAGGAGTAGAAGGAAGGTATTGTTTGGGTTTTGATTTATCTCAGAAAAAACTGCTTTTTACTAATAAAAAATATAAAATTTATAAAGCAGTTAAAAAATTATAAGTCATTAAGGTCTGAGATCCAAGTTTTGCAAAAAGTTTCATCATCCATGGTTTCAATCTCAAAATCTTTATAGCTGTAAACTCTTGGATATGGATTCAGTTTATATTTGGAGCAAAGCGTATCATTGTATATTTTATAAATTTGGCCAGCATCTTCCAAACTAGAAATACTTAGTGGTTTTAAAGGAATTTTATTTATAACTATTTTTTCATCTGTGTCCAGCTGACCGCTTTGTTTACAGTTTTTTAAAGAGCGTTGAATAACAAGATTATCTTTGTTGTAAATGATGTCTTTATTTAGGCAATTGTTTGAAAAATGCATATTTTCAAACGGAATAAATTGATTATTATTTATTGATTTGGCAACTTTTCTAACTGCATCTTTAGAATTTAATGCGTTGTCATAAAACAAATATTGTTCAAAAAGAGGTCTGATAGGTGTATCGCTAATAAAAATATTTTTTGCTTTAGTTTTCGATCGAATAAGATAACTAGATAAGATTCTTTTAGAAAGCAAAAAGCCTTCACTACCATACACAGGGTAAGCTATGAAATAAATGTGATAAAAATTGATAAAAGATAAAAGATAAATCAAGGTTAAGCCTACTATTAAAACTGGCTTTAATTTATTTTTTGCAGATTGGATGAAAAATAAAATTCCATAAGCAATAAAAACAGTTAAGATAGGAAAAAGCAAAGCTGATCTGAGTGTATACAGATTATTATTGCTAACTGCTGTTGGTAGGGGAGAAATTAGCGCGAGGGCAAATAAGAAAATTCCAGACTTTTTATGTTTATGATAAAGAGTTAGTAAGCCAAGCACTAAGAATACAAAATCAATATAATAAAATAAACCATGGTGCCAATTTGTGTAAGCTCCAATGCCGCTATTTTCGCCTGTGAGAAATAAGAGGGAAGGCGAGAAAGCATTTAAGTATTTGATAATTGAATCTTTTAAATAATATGTAGCTTTGTTGGAAAAAAGAGTGTTTAGTTGCGAAGGCAAGGCCAGACTTCTTTCCTGATAGACCGATTCTTGGGCTTTTTGGTATATTTCAGGGGAAAGAAAAGAAACTTCACCAATTCTACTAGCTGCAGCTTGAAATTTCAGGCTTACAATGAAAAACACTATAACTAAAATTCCTAAAGAGAATAAAGCAATAAAAGGTTTTTTATCCTGCTTTTTTTGTAAAAATTTATAAACTAAAGTTACTAGTAAAAGCGGAAGAAAAATAATTTTAAGAGCATGGTAAGAAAAAAATCCTAGAATAAATAAAGGAAAAGCATATAGCATTTTCCAAGAAGATAATTTTAGAATTAAATACACTCCAGTTAAATAAAAAGTTAGTGCCACCAGACTTTCAAAAGGAGATCTGCTGAAATGAATAGCCCAGGGGTTTATTGCTAAAAACAGAGCAGTAACTAAAGCTGTATTTCTGTTTATTAATTTTTTACTAATTAGATAAACCACATATATTAAGCAGATATTAGCTAGTACAAAAGGCAGGCGAGCTGAAAATAGCGAAAATTTAAATGGCCCTATAAAAAGCGCCAATATAGTTGGTAATAATTCTGAAATGACGGTCTCGGCGGTTTTAATGCCAGTTAAACTAAAAAAATTCCAGGTTTGAGTCAGATCGCTACCTGTTAGGAAAATAGCTTTTGCGTTAATAATGTAATCAAGCTGGTCATGGGTGATACCTACGGGAATAATCGAAAGTTTAAGAATTCTGATAAAAAAAGCAAAAAGTAAAATCGAAATCAATATTATTGTATTGAAACGTTTTTTCATTGAGAGATAATCAACTATAATAAGTATTGTCTATATGAAAATAAGTTTATCATATTTGTTTTTTGGATTGATTGTTGGGTTCCTGCTTTTTGTACGCATAATCAATCTTGGCCAAAATCCCGTATCGCTTTACTGGGATGAGCTAGCGATTGGTATTGATGCTTATAGTCTGGCTAAGATTGGTCTAGATATTCATGGCCATAATTGGTTACAGGCTATTTTTTTGTCGTACGGTGATTATAAAGCTCCGGTAGCAATTTGGCTGGTGAGCTTAAGTGTCAGACTATTTAGTTTGACGCCTTTTGCCGTACGCTTACCCTTTGCTTTGGTTTGGCTAAGTAGTGTTCCAGTTTTTTATTTACTGCTAAAACAACTTTTGCCTAAAAATAAGATCAATACTTTAGTTTTAAACTTGTCATTGGTTTTATTTTTAGCTACACCCTGGCATTTCCACTTTGCTCGCATTGGTTTTGAATCAGGACTATCATTTTGCTTTTTGCTGTGGGCAGTTCTATTTACTTTTTGGGGATTTTCTAAAAAAAGTTTTTGGCTTATTCCAGCTTCTTTGTTTGGATTAATTAGTGTTTATAGCTATTTTAGTGCCAGATATGTAGTACCTGTATTTTTAGGGATTATTATTTTAGTTTATTGGAAGCAGCTTTGGCAGAAAAAAATCTACTTATTATTGGCTGTATTTATCTTTGTTTTGGGTTTACTACCGCTTTACTTATCTCCTTATTATCAAGCTAGTCAGCAGTATCGTTTAAGTACGCCCAGTATTTTAAATAGCAATCAAGCTCTGAGTGAATCAGCTAATTTAATTGAGCAAAGTGGCAATAGTTTAGCGGCAAGACTTTTTTACCATCGCTACTTTTTTATAGCTCGGGAACTGCTCAATAATTATCTGCCATACTTTAGTATTGACTTCTTATTTTTACAAGGCGATCCGAATTTGCGTCATCACAGTGGTTGGGGAGGGCAATTACTAGCAATTACCGCTATTCCCTTGCTCTTTGGTTTATATTGGCTTTTTAAAAACTGGAAAAGCAAAACAACGATTATCTTAATAATTTGCTTGTTAGTTGCTCCTATTACTGCCGCTCTTCCTTATGAGCCTTACCATGCTTCGCGATCGATTTATATGCTTTTGCCACTCATGGGGATTGCAGCCTTGGGATTTGGCCAACTTTTAGCACAATTGCCAAACCGACTTAGCAATCTGGCTTTTCTTTTATTGTTACTTGCTATTGCTTTAAATAGTCTACTTTATCTTGAAGATTATTTTATACATTATCCTGCACGAAGTGCTCAGGCTTGGCAATTAGGTAATACCTATATTGGTCAGGCAGTAGCTGAGTATAAAAATGACTATGATCATATTTTTGTAGATAGCGCTTATTGGCAGCCAGCCTTGGCGGTAGTTTTTTACAATCCCAAGCTGATTGTCGATATTCAAGAACACGGAAATAATAATGATTGGGTTAAACAAATTGGCAAGATTAGTTTTGGGCTTGATGAGACAAAACAACCTGAGGATCATAGCTTGTATCTTAGTAGTAAAAAACTGTCTGGGAAAATAATACAAAACTATGTTTTTCCTGATGGCTCTGAGGCTTTATATGCCATTAGCCGTTAGAAATTATGAACTTTAGAATATATTTACTTATTATCATTGTCATTGCTTTGACAGTGCGGTTTGTGGGCTTGGAATCATTGTCGCCACCCCTAAATCGTGATGAAGCAGCTATTGGCTATAATGCTTATTCACTCTTGCAAACTGGCAAAGATGAACATGGCCAAAGTTGGCCACTAGCTTTTAAATCAATTGGAGATTATAAAATGCCAGGCTATATTTATGCTTCCGTGATACCAATTAAAGTCTTTGGCTTGAACGTTTTTGCAGTGCGGTTTTGGTCAGCTCTAGCCGGAGTAAGTTTAGTCTTAGCTCTTTATTTACTAGCAAAAAATTTAGCCCTCTATAAAGATGGTAAGAAAAATGAGGCAATAGCTTTGCTGGCAGCTTTTTTACTGACAATTAACCCTTGGCATATCCATTTTTCCAGACTTGGGTTTGAAGCCAATCTTAATTTAGCTTTGTTTTTGTGGGCGCTGTGGGGATTTTTACAAAGCTTTAAAAAACCCTGGTTTTTGCTTTTAAGCTCGGTTTTGCTAGTTGCTATGCAGTTTACCTACAGTAGCAGTTTTGTTTTTCTACCCCTATTTATGGCGGGATTAATAATTTTATTTTGGAAAAAGCTGCTGGCAAGACCTAAAATTATTTTAATTATTAGTGTGATCATATTAGGCTTAGGCAGCTTATTGGCTTTTAGAAGTGTTTTATCTGTTTCCCAAGCCAAGCAAGGCATTACTATTTTTTCTGATCCAGGAGTCATAGATACTTTTAATCATGCCCGTTTTGCTCTAGCTCAAAAGAATCCACTACTAGCTAAACTCTGGCTCAATAAGCCATTTTATTTTGGTCGAATGCTTTTTAAAAATTATGTGATGACTTTTAGCCTCGGATTTTTATGGCAAAATAAATACAATCATCCATGGCATGTCATTCCTGGACAGAGCTATTTTTATATTCTTGATTTGCTGTTTTTGCCGATTGGACTCTTAACTCTTTTGTTTTTCCTTATTAAATCTAAAACAAATATAAAAAATATTTTACTTGTTTGGCTGTGGCTATTTTTGTCTCCTGCGGCTTCAGCTATAACTACTGATGCACCTCATGCTACGCGGTCTTTGTATTTAATTCCGGTTTTAATCATAACTATTGCGATTGGTTTTATAAAAGTTGTTGATTTTTTAAACCAAAAAACCAAGACAAAATGGCTTCCTTATGGATTATTTTTGGCTTTGTATTTTAGCCAAAGTATATACGCTGGATATCAATATATTTACCTGTTTCCTAAAAAATATGCACCCGAACTTTTTGCCGGAATTAAGCCAGCTATTACCTATATTTCTCAAAAACAAGATGAACGCTTAGTTTATGTTCAAGGGCTTAATAGCTCAATTTATTTAGACATTTTGTTTTATGGCAAAATCAATCCACGACTTGTCCAGGAAACGGCAGTATGGACTAAGGCTGATACGGTTGGCTTAGCAAATATTGAGGCAATTGGCCAATATCGATTTGTTGATGGTGAAATCAGGAGTTTAGAGCCTTACTATAGTGTGGTTCAGGGAACAGATTGCCAAGGCTTAAACTTAGAAAAATCATTTACTGATTCAAGATCAGAGAAAATATGGTCAGTTTGTCGGTCCTAAATTGATACAATATAATGGACCTATTAAAAAATAAGTAAATATTTACTAATTTGTCTTTTTGCCAATTTTCTGCGTTATTTAATTCCTCAAGTACAGCTAGTGCTACGGAATTAACTGCCTTGAAAATTGACAAAAATTCTACATTATTAGAACATTTATTATTTCTTAATAGGTCCATTTATGAAGCTTTCAGTTGCCTTAGCCACATTTAATGAAGAGGTAAATTTACCTCGCTGCCTTGAATCTGTAAAAAACATTGCAGATGAAATTATTGTGGTTGACGGGATGTCTCATGATCAGACTAAGAAAATTGCCAAGCAAATGGGAGCTCAGGTTTTTTTGGTACCAAACGATCCTAATAATTTTCATAGTATGAAACAAAAAGCTCTAGAGCATTGTCGTGGAGATTGGGTTCTTCAGCTTGATGCAGATGAGTTTGTATCCCCAGCTTTAGCTAAGGAGATTAAAGAGACTATCAATAAAAAAAATGACTGTGATGGCTACTTTATCCCCAGAAAGAATTGGTTTTTAGGCAAATTCTTGCAAAAAGGTGGAGCTTATCCCGATCCAGTGCTTAGGCTTTTTAAAAATAGTAAAGCCAAATTTAGCAAGCAAAAAATGGTTGTTAATACCATGACCACTTCCAGTGTGCATGCCCAAATAGAAATTGATGGTAAAGTTGACACTCTCAAACATGACTTAATCCATAACGGTGATCCAGAGCTGGGCAAATATCTAAAGCGGTTCAACCGGTATACTTCAATTGAGGCCGAAAATTTACTTCAACTAGGATTTAAGAAAAATATGTTTTCACTACTAAACTATATGTTTTTAAAACCTTGTTACTGGTTTTTGATGCGCTTTGTCAGACATCGAGGTTATGTTGATGGTTGGCAAGGTTTTTTGTTTGCGCTATTTTCAGCCCTACATTATCCGGTTATCTATCTTAAAATTGGAACTTATGGAAATTCAGGAAATTGAAGCTAAATCGGTTTTGACAAAAAGCAAATTGCCGGATTGTGACTATGTGGTCAATCCTTATACCGGTTGTGGTTTTGCTTGTAAATATTGCTATGCCAGTTTTATGTGCCGGTTTGTGGATAGAGATATCCAGGATTGGGGTAAATTTGTTTACGTTAAAACTAATGCTCCCAAGCTTTTAGCAAGTGAACTTGGCAAGCTTAAACAAAAAGGCAAAGGTGTAAGTATTTTTTTTAGCTCAGTAACAGATCCTTACCAGGGTGTAGAAGCCAAACATCAGCTAACAAGGCAGTGTTTAGAAGTTTTAGCTGATTTTCAATTTGTCGGACTAGTTTCTATTTTAAGTAAATCAGATTTAGTACTGCGGGACATAGATGTTTTTAAAAAATTAAAAAATGTTGAAATTGGTTTGACTATTACATCCACAGACGATGGTATTTCACGGTACTTTGAAACTAATGCCCCTGCCGCTTCTAAACGTTTACAAGCTATTAAATCCTTGCAAGAGGCTGGCTTAAAAACCTATGTCTTTGTGGGTCCAGTTTTACCTCATTTTGTAGGAAAACCTCAGGTGTTAGAACATTTATTTAAACGTATTGCTGAAACAGGCAATCAAGATGTTTATGTTGAACAGATCAATTTAAAACCCTATATTTTAGAAAGACTTAAAAAAGAAATGAAAGATTTAGACCCCAACATTTGGCAGGAATTTTATCAAAGCCGGTCAAAAAACTATCAAAAACAACTCGACAGTTTAGTTAAAAATTTAGTTAAAAAATACGATTTACATTTGAGGCTTAATCAAACTATTACTCATTAATATGAAAGTTGCACTGCAAATATCTGCTACCAAATCAGATCACCAATTTCGAGGGATTGGTTTTTATACAAAATATTTAGCAACGTCTTTGGAAAAGATAGCAGATAAAGATTTTGAACTAGTAACTTTTAGCGAGCAAATTCCCAAAGCTGATCTGTATCATTTTCCGGCATTTACACCTTTTTTCTTCAACTTTCCTTTACAGCTGGTTGCTAAATCAGTGATTACGATTCATGATTTGATTCCGCTAGATTTTCCGGAAGCTTATCCATCTGGAATAAAAGGCCAATTGCGGTGGCAAATACAGCGTTTATTGCTGCCACAAGCCAAACATATCATTACTGATTCAAAAGCTTCTAAACAATCTATTTTAAAACACACTTCAATTAATCAAAATAAAATTTCCGTAGTTTATTTAGGTGTAAATCCAGATTGCAAAATTATAAACGATCAAAAGCAATTGACTAAAATAGTTAAAAAATTTTCTCTACCAAGAGAATTTGTGCTTTATGTTGGAGACCTCAATTGGAATAAAAATGTAATAGCATTAGCTCAAAGCTGTATTGATTTGAGCATACCCTTGGTTGTCGTTGGTAAACAAGCGCTTGCTAAGAATTTTGATCCCAATCACGTTGAAGATCAAGTTGCTCTAGCTTTCCAAAAATTGGCTGGTCAGTATCATAACTTAGTTAGATGTTTAGGATATGTAGAAAACCAGGATTTAGTGGCTTTGTATAATTTAGCAACTATGCTGGTTTTCCCATCCAAAGCTGAAGGATTTGGCTTACCGGTTTTAGATGCCATGGTATGCGGCTGTCCAGTTTTAACCAGCTCAGTTTCAAGTTTGCCAGAAGTGGGCGGAGACGCTGTCTACTACATTGATCCATTCAAAAAAGAAAGCCTAAAGAAAGGCCTGCAAACTCTTTGGCAAGATAAAAAATTAAGAAGCAAACTGAGCAAAAAAGGTTTAGTTCAAGCCCAAAAATTTTCTTGGGAAAAAACAGCTCAAGAAATGGTTTCTATTTATCGACAAGTAAACTGAGTGATTTTGATCAAAACTATGTTCCAAATTAAAACTTTAAAATCATATTGGCCGTTAGTAATTATTTTACTCGTGACTGCTTTGATGTTACGGACTTTTGTCTATCCAGGGGTGCCAGCTACTCATGATAATAACAACCATTTGGCTCGAATGGCCAATTTTTACAAAGCCTTGAAAGATGGTCATTTTCCACCTAGGTGGGCGCCAAATCTCAATTACCAATTTGGGTATCCGGTTTTTAACTATAATTACTATCTGCCATATGTGCCAGCCTTGCCTTTTTTTGTGTTGGGATTTAGTTTGGAGACTAGTCTTAAGTGTAGTTATTTTATTTTTTTACTAGCTGGTGGAATAGGGCTGTACTTTTTTTTAAAAGAACATTTGTCTAAAGAAGCTGCTTTGGCTGGAGCTATTTTATATCTGACTGCGCCACCACAACTGTTGCAAATTTTTGTGCGAGGTAATATTGGTGAGGCAGCTGGATGGGCGATGTTGCCCATTGGTTTGCTATCTATTCACAAGTTAATTATTGCCAAGAAATTCAACTTGCTTTGGTGGTTGGCAAGCAGCTTTTCAGTTTTACTGTTACTTTTGTCACACAATGTAGTTTTTTTGTTAGGACTGCCTGTTTTATTGGCTTATGGGTTGATGATTGGTTTAAGTAAAAAAATTCAATTAATTCCTTTTATTAGTGCTTTACTATTAGGCTTAGGTTTTGGAGCTTATTTTTTGATTCCAGCAATTTTAGAAACTAAATTCATTACCTTACCACAGGTAGCTTTGTCAAAACAGTTTTTAGGCCATTTTCCCAATTTGAGTCAACTTTTATATTCACCTTGGGGTTATGGTTATTCTGAAGTAGGTTCAGCTGATACCATGTCTTTTCAGTTAGGACCCATACATCTATTATTGCTAATAATAGGATTGGGACTACTAATCTTTAAATTTCAAAAGATCAAATTTAATAAATTAAATTTAATAATAATTTTTTTCATTGGCATTTTTTTGATCTCAGTATTTTTGATGTTGCCAGTCAGCTCGTTTTTTTGGAAAACTTTTCCGTTTTTACAGCAAATCCAGTTTCCCTGGCGTTTACTGGTTTTGACTACTCTTAGTCTCAGTATTTTAGGAGGATTTATAGCTGAAAAATTACCTAAGGTTTTCGTTTACGTAGTTTTAGGGATGGTAATTGTTTACGGCTTTTTCTTGGCAAAGCCCCAATCGTATCTCCATCAAGATGATTTTATGTACATCATGTTTCCTTTTACCTCATCAGTGAATCATGAAAATATGCCACTTGGTTTTAATATGGATAAAAACGCCGAGTATAAAACTCAACTAACCGATACTAAGAGTAAAGCTAGTTTTAATGTTAAAAAATGGAAAACCCAAGCTCATGAGTATCAAATTGACTCAAGTGAAAATACTACAGTAATAGAACATACGGCTTATTTTCCAGGTTGGGAAGTTTGGATAGATGGACAGCCGGTTTCTATTGTTTCCAATAACTCTGAATATCCAGGGATGATTACTTATCAAGTTAATAAAGGAACACATCAGGTTAAAACTGTTCTAACTGAACACACTTCAGCCAGAAAAATTGGAGATATAATTAGCTTAACTTCTTTGGTAATTTTAATAGGAGTAAGTGGGTGGATTTTGGGTAGAAAAATTAAAGAAAGTTAAGTTTTATTTTATTGTGTTTCCAATAAAGCTGTATTATTAATGCCTAAAATAAAATATGGGTTAGTGCTATTTGCTCTTTTCATAATTACCCAAAAAGGCTTATCAAGAATAAATTTTCTAACCTTTGGCTTTTTTTGTGGATTAATTGCACCTGCTATGACAGTAATCGCAGCTTCATTTTCCACTCTTGCTCCTTTATGATCCATATCAAATTTAATATTTTCATATATTTCTCCAATATAATAATCAGTAAAATCTTTATTAGCCAAAGATTTGTTAGTCAGCTCGTTGTATTTTCTTTGATAATCTAAATGAATTTTGGGCATTTCAAATAAATCTTCACTATTTATCTCCGATAAATTTTCAGAGTTATTTAAACTATTGATTAGGTCGATAACAGTTTTTGGAGATGTATCAGAAAAACCTTTAGCTAAAAAAAGTTGATCGTCGTCATTTTTAAGTTGAAGAGAGATAATAAATTTATCATCATCCCAATATTTTAAAATTTTAATATTATTTCTTTGTTTATAATTTATAGCATAGAAACCTTTTACTGAATCATTTTGAAAAGTAACATTTTTTTCTTCAAATTGATTCTGATACTCTACTTCTTTTAAAAAATATGCATAAGCTATAATATCTTCTGGTCCAAGCCCTATATCTAAATCTTTTAAGCTTTTGGAAGGGAATTTTTGCCTGGATTCTTGATTGATAATATTTACAGTCTCTTGCCCGTAACCGCTCTTAATGTAATAACTAGCTTCATCAAGATCATTTTTATTAAAAGGACTTTCGTTTAATTTTGTTACCATTTCTAAAGCTGTTTTATCCTTGGTGTCTAGTTGTATTTTCTCATGTAAAATATTTTCATTAAGATCATTCCAAGCTAAATTCATAGCTCCGCCCCAAACATAATTGTCTTTATAATAACTACCTAAATAGTTGTCTGATGATATTTTTCCTTTAGTTTCTATTAATTTAGTACTTATGTTTTGGGGTAAAGAACAAGCCGATAAAAATACTAAAAGTAGTAGTAGAATTTGTTTCTTCATATTTAGCAACATTTAATCACATTTTACAATTTCCTACTATCGTAAGCCCAATGAAGTAAAGCCTGACGCTGTTTTTTACGACAGTTCAAATCTCTTGGTAAACAATTTTTTTGAATTTGGGCAATATGACGCTTCATAGCTTTCCAGCGCTTAATTTGTCTCTCATCTTCTTCAGGAATTCTGCGACCCATAAAATAACGACAATACCACTGAAACCAACCTCTGGGGTCAGCGGGATGAATCCAGCCTTTTTCTTGCCAATAAGAAAGTGGTTTTGAAGCAGAGATTTTAAAGTAATTACAAGCAGGATTAGAGAATTTTGGGCTAAGTTTAGCTTTGCTAAACCAATCTTTAGGGAATTCATTTTGAGTGTCAGTCATATATTTCCCGCCAAAAACTCCAAGTTCCAACATTTGCTTGGGAGTTAGTTGCGGCTGAAAATCAGGATCAAAATGTTTACCAATAGGCTCAGTTAAATAATAGACAAAATTACTTTGCATTTTGTCATTGACTACTATTCTTTTGGAAAGCATAAATAATTTATATTGATAAATCTTGTTATTTAAAACATATCATACTTACTTATAGTTAACAATTTTAAAATTATGATTTTGTGATGAGCTATTTGGTATATATGTTTTATAATAAGAAACACCAATATGAAGATCCCTTGGAAATTTATCTTAACTCATGTCTTGGTTTTACGAGCGCTGACTTTAGTGGCTGCAATTGTTGGGTTATACGCTTTGCCTTTTAAACCTAGTTTTCCCTACGCAGACGTAGCCTTGGAGCCATATGGTTCGTCGCTTTTCTGGTCATGGGCCAATTTTGATGGGGTACACTATTTACGGCTAGCTCAAGATGGCTATATTTACGGTCTGACCCAAGCTTTTTTCCCTCTTTATATGCTACTTATTAGATTGTTTTCTTATATTTTGGTCAATAAATTATTTGTCGCTCTACTCATTTCACATATTTGTTTTGTCTTGGCTTTAGGGATGTTTTACAAGCTACTGCGGCTTGATTATTCAAAAAAAATAGCCAAATGGAGTTTGGTATTTTTGATCTATTTCCCAACTAGTTTTTATTTCCTCAGTGCCTACACAGAATCATTATTTTTATTATTACTGTTAAGTTCATTTTATTTTTTAAGAACCAAAGATTATGCAAAGATGGGGATTGGCGGAATAGCAGTAACTTTGACTAGAATTACCGGCATTTTTATTGTGCCAGCTTTTTTCTATGAACTTTGGGAAAAGGTGAAAAGCAAATCTTTAAGCCAAAAATTGATTTTGGTCTGGACATTGGTTCCGAGCTTAGGACTTTTGGCTTATATGTACTTTTTACAAAGTAAATTTGGGGATGCCTTGCTCTTTGCCCATGTTCAAGAAGGCTTTGGAGCTGGTCGGGAAACAGATAAGTTTGTACTTTTGTACCAAGTGTTATGGCGCTATATTCGGATGATTTTTACGGTAGAAAAACACAGTTGGCTTTACTTTACGATTTGGTTGGAATTTTTGAGCAGCCTTAGTTTTATTGGCTTACTAATCTGGGGTTATATCAAAAAAATCAGGCTAAGCTATCTGATTTTTGCTAGTCTGTCTTTGCTTTTACCGACCCTAACTGGGACTTTTTCTTCAATGCCTCGTTATGTACTGATGCTTTTCCCTGGATTTATCGTCCTAGGTATGGTAAAAAACAAAGCAATAAAATATGGTCTTTTAGGACTTTTTGCAGTTTTGTTGCTGCTTTGTACAGCTTTATTTACCAGGGGATATTGGGTAGCGTAGTAAAGTAATAATATTGTATGAATAAAGTTTTAATTACTGGAGGGGCTGGTTTTATTGGCTCACATTTAGTCGAAGCCTATTTAGAAGCTGGTTTTGAGGTTGCGGTGGTTGATTTGAATGTGCCAGGAAAATTGCGCTCCAAAAAAGTTAAACAATATCGCTTAGATGTTTCCAGCCCAGAATTGGAAGTGGCCTTTGCTGATTTTAGGCCTCAAATTGTGAGTCATCATGCGGCCTTGATTCATGTGCCGCAGTCTTTGAAAATTCCCACCAAATATGCCAGCAATAATGTCTTAGGAACTCTTAACACTCTAGAACTTTGTAAAAAATTTAAAGTCGAACAATTCATTTTTGCCTCAACGGTAGCTGTCTACGGTGATCCTAAAAACTTTCCGATTAAAGAAAAAACTATCTGTCAACCTCTATCCTTTTATGGTTTGGACAAATATAGTGCTGAAGCTTATATTAAGCTTTATCAATGTAATTTTGCCACTACTGTTTTTCGTTACGCTAATGTCTATGGTCCAGCTCAGGATAGCTCTGGTGAAGGTGGAGTAGTAGCGATTTTTGCTCAAAATATAGCTGGTCGGAGACCTGTAACAATTTATGGTAATGGTAAACAAAGCCGCGATTTTGTATATGTTAAAGATGTAGCTAGAGCTAATGTTCTAGCAGCTCAAAAACAGGTTTCTGAGACAATGCATATTTCTACTTGCAAAGAAACTACTATTGCTGCATTGGCGGAGCTGATGCAAAAAGAAGCTAAGGTAGAAATAGCTATTACTAAAGCTCCCCGAAAAGAAGGAGATATTAATCGAAGTGTTTTAGCAAACAAAAAGGCCAAAAAACTGTTAGGCTGGCAACCAAACTACAATCTAAAAACAGGCCTACAGGAAACAATTGCCTTCTTTTCTAACGCATGAAAAAACCTTCTCTTTGTATTATTCTGCCTGCTTATAATGAAGCTCCTGTTATTGTCCAAGTTCTCAACAGTTTGAAAAAATATTGCCAAACGTTAAAGCAATATGTAATTGAAATTGTAGTGGTTAATGATGGCAGTAAAGACCAAACCGCTAAATTGGCTCAAAAAAGCCAAGTTACCGTTTTGTCGCATATCTTAAATAGGGGATTGGGAGCAGCTTTAGCTACCGGGCTTAGCTATGCCAAATTACACAATTTTGATATTGCTCTAACTATGGATAGTGATGGTCAGCATGATCCAAGAGATATTGAAAAAGCTATTAAACCAATTGTAAAAAACCAAGCTGATGTGGTGATTGGGACCAGGTATCATGATCTTAAGAAAGTTCCTATTGACCGTCAGTTTATTATGCATACTGGCAGTTTGCTGACTTGGCTGTTTTTTGGAGTGTGGACTACTGATTCCCAATCTGGTTTTAGAGTTTTTAGCAAAAAAGCCTTGCAAATAATTAGACTCAAAACTCAAGGGATGGAAGTTTCATCAGAGTTTTTTGCTGAGATTAAACGTCATAATTTAAAACTAAAAGAAGTTCCTATTAGAGTCATTTACACAAAGTATTCCAGAGCTAAAGGTCAGAGTAATCTAAATAGTGTTAATGTAGGGCTGAAGCTGCTTTTGCGTTTATTTCGTTAAATTAGTAAGATATGTTTGCTTATCTTAATAGTAAATTTGAACTATGAATTTTGATTTATTACCAGTCAAGCTAATTATCTTTACTATTTTATTATGGCCGATTTCCAGAGTTTGGTTGCGATTTAAAGATAATAGCGTCAAGTTTGGCACCTTTTTGTTTTGGACGGCCCTTTGGATAGCGGGAGTTTTTGCGATCTTTTTCCCGGGCTTTTTAAGTTTTGTGGCAGGTGTTTTAGGTATTGGTCGAGGTAGTGATATGGTTATGTATTTTGCTTTAATTGTAGCTTTTTATCTAATTTTCAGGTTGAGCGTGGCTTTAGAAAATTTACGCAGTGATGTAGCTCAATTAATCCGAGAAATTGCGCTACTCAATAAAAAAGGGAAATGACCAACTTCAAAAAACAATTTCATAGTTTGGCATATCGGACACCCCGTTGGTTTTTAAAACAAAGTCCTTTGCAAAATCTAAAACAAAAATTACAACCAAAAATAGTTCATGAAAAACAAAAAACATCTCAGGATAATTATCCAAGGTAGGGTTCAAGGAATTGGGTTTCGTTTTAGTGCGGTATCTTATGCTAAAAAACTAGGCCTAGCAGGAACTGTTTGTAATCAAAATGATGGTTCGGTTTTAATTGAAGTCGAAGGTGACCAAGATAGTTTAGAAACTTTTGTAGCCTGGTGTCACCAAGGACCAAGACTAGCAAAAATAAAGCAGGTAGAAGTTTTTGAAAATAAAATTCAGAATTACTCAGATTTTGAAATTATTAATTGCAATAGTTAAGTTATGAATGGTCGAGATCGAACATATCAAGTGGTTTCTCAAATTCCTAAAGGTAAAGTCTTAACTTATAAAATGGTGGCTCATTGGGCAGGGGTAACCAATCCTCGTTTGGTTGGTAATTATATGCACAATAATGAAGATCCTGTTAATGTTCCTTGCCATCGGGTAGTAAATAGTCAGGGCAAGTGTGCTCAAACCTATGCTTTTGGAGGTCTAAAAGTTCAGCAAGAAAAACTGGAAGCTGAAGGAGTTGTTTTTAAAAAAGACAAGATTGATTTAGGAGAATTTTTATGGTGGCCTAGTAAAGAAGTACAAAAAAGATGGGAAAAAGAATTTGGAAAAGATTACATTACAAGTTATAAATAAAAGTATGACTAGTTCTAAAACCCAGCAGCTCAAGCAAATTCGTGATGAAGTTTGGCAGCTGAAAGAGTCACCACTTTACGAATACCGGACTAAAAATAAATATTACCCGGTTTTAGGGGAAGGTAGCCATGATGCCAAAATCATGTTTATTGGTGAGGCGCCTGGGGAAAATGAGGCCAAACAAGGTCGGCCTTTTTGTGGCGCAGCTGGTCGGGTTTTAGATGAGCTATGTGCCTCTATTGATTTAAGCCGCAAAGATGTTTATGTGACTAATATTGTTAAAGATCGACCTCCAGGAAACCGTGACCCAAACCCAGCGGAAATTGCTATTTATGCACCTTTTTTAGACAAACAAATTAGTATCATTCAGCCTGATGTAATTGCGACTTTAGGTCGTTTTTCTATGGTCTATATTATGGAAAAATTCGGATTAGGAAATAGAGTCAGCGGCATTAGCGCTATGCACGGAAAAGCTTATGAAGCTTGGGCTGATTATGGGGTTGTCAATATTGTGCCACTGTATCATCCGGCTGTGGCTTTATACAGAGCTTCACAAAAAGAAGAATTACTTAAAAACTTTCAGGTTTTAAAAGAATACTTATAAGTAGTTTATTTTAAATAACGCCTCAAAAATTACTGCTTCATTGTATACTAGATCAATGCACATCCTTTTTATAAGCGAATTTTTTCCTAGCCTTACCAAGCCTATTTTTTCTGGTGGAGTGGAAGCTCGAAGCTACTACATAGCTACCAATTTAGCTAAAAAACATACTGTCATAGTTTTAGCCAGGAAAAAAAGTGGTGAATTAGCACTAGAACAAAATGGCAATATAACTATAAAACGGTTTGGTTCAGAAATTTCTGACACCAAAGCCTCAATAACTTCACTTTTTTCCAGACTTTGCTATGTTTTTTGGGTGGTTTGGCAAGGCTTTGATTTAAAACAAATTGATATTATTGAAGCTGCCAATTTTGTGACCTATATTCCGGCATCATTGCTGGGTATTATAAAAAAGGTTCCAACCTTAGCTTTTTATCCTGATGTTTTATTGGGAGTTTGGCAAAAACAGTTTGGTTTTTTCTTAGGGTTAATTGGGGAAATTAGCGAGAGGATTTCACTACTATTACCATGGACTCGCTTTATTGTGACAGATGTTTCGGTTTTGAAAAAACTTGAAAAGGCTGGAATAGTTAAAAACAAAATTGCCCTTATTCCCTGCGGAGTTGATATTTCTAAGATAAGGCCTTACTGTCAAGTCAAAAAAGATAAGAAATTATTGCTAGTAGTAAGTCGCTTAACTGCATATAAGCGGGTTGATTGGGCTATTAAATTGATGAGCAAAATCTCTGACCAGCAGGTAAAACTGGGAATTATTGGTTCTGGTCCTCAGGAAAATACACTCAAGCAAATGGTTAAGCGTATGAAATTAACTAATCGAGTTTGGTTTAAAAAAAACTTGGATCAGAAAACTTTATATACAACTATGGCTAAAGCCCAATTGCTAATTCACCCTTCGCTCATTGAAGGTTTTGGTATTGTGCTGGTCGAAGCAGCGGCTTTAGGGGCTCCAGCTTTGGTTGCAGATATTCCTACTTCTCAAACATTTGTCAAAACATTAGGCTCAGTTGAGCTTTTTGAAAAAGATAATTTTGCAGATTTTATTAGCAAAGCCCAAAGTTTGCTAAAAAATCAAGAAAAGATTAGGCAGCTGCGAGATAATGGTTTAAAAAAGGTTGCTGTGTATAATTGGGAAAAGATTGCAAATGAAACAGAAAACTTATATCAACTATGCCTAAAAAAATAAAAATTGCCATGCTGGTTGATTGCTATGGAGGTAGTTTTATTGGTGGTGGCCAAATCCATACTAAATATCTGACTCAAGAACTGCAAAAACAAGGCTGTGAAGTAATTATTTTTTCTCAAAAAAATGATAGTTTATGGCAACGATTTTGGTGGTCAGTTTGGGCGGTACCGGTTCTTTTTCTAAAAATTAAAGATTTTAATATTATTCATGCTCAAGGTCATAGTATGGGGCCACCAGCCTGGATTTTGGCCAAACTTTGGAAAAAACCAGTAGTCTTGACTGTGCATGGCTCCCATCTTTTAGATCTTAAACAAAAAGGTTTACAGGCTTGGCTTGAGAAACTGTTTTTACTCTATATTCCTTATGACTTGATTATTACTGTTAGCCCTAATTTTTTAGATTATAAAAATTTAAGTAAAAAAACAGTAGTTATTTCCAACGGTGTAGTTGTAAAAGAAAACATAAGCAAAATAGCTGATTCTGGCAAAATAAAATTATTATTTGTAGGAAGATTAGTTGAGCAAAAAGGAGTAGTTTATTTAATTAAAGCCTTAGACCAACTTAGTAAAAAATTTGACAATTGGGAATTAGAAATCGTAGGTGAAGGTCCAGAGATGGAAAAAGCAAAGCATTTAGTTCAATCGTATCAACTAGATTCTAAAATAAAGTTTTTAGGTAGAATAATAGGTGAAAAATTAAGTGAAATTTATCAAAAAGCTCAGGTTTTTGTCTTGCCTTCACTAGCTGAAGGCCAGCCAATTACTTTGCTTGAGGCTTGGTCGCACAAACTAGTGGCCGTAGTTAGTCGAGTGGGAGCAAATCCTAGTATGATAAAACATGGTCAAAATGGTTTATTGATTAAAGCTAAAAACAGCAGCGATCTGGCAGAAAAATTAACCTGGCTACTAACTCATAATCAGAAAATCAAAGAAATAGGTCAAGCTGGATATGAGCAAGTATCTAAGTATTATCAATGGCCACAAATTGCTGAAAAAACATTAGCAGAATATAAAAAGCTGGTATGAAAATTCTCCATATTATTACTCATTACTATCCTCACGTTTATGGAGCCGAAAACTTTGCCATGCATTTGGCGCAGCATCAAGCAAAGCAAGGACATGAGGTTTATGTAGTAACCGGAAGATGGCAAGATAGTTGGCCCAGTGAAGAAACTCTTCATAAGGTGAAAATATATCGAGTAGAAGTCAATAAAACCCGTTATATTCAGACCATTTTGAGTATTTGGCCATTAACCAGAAAAGCTCGACAAATTATCCAAAGCAAAAATATTGAAGTGATCCACTCACATATTTATCCCGGCATGTTAGTGGGAGCAAAGCTTAAAAAAGAATTTGCATTACCTTGGCTAGCAACTATTCAAGGTGGTGATATTGGTGATTACAAAGAATCATTTGGGCCACTTGGCACTACCTTTAAAAAAATTATTGGCAAAGCTTTGCAAAAAGCTGATTTAGTTCATGCCGTTAGTTCTTATTTAAAAAAAGAATTGGTAAAAATGGAATTAGATAACAAAAAAATTACAGTAGTTCCTAATGGTGTTGATGTTAACAAGTTCACAACCCAAAACCCAAAACCCAAAAATAATAACAAAATAAAACTAGTAACAAGCTCCAGGCTTGAGACGAAAAATAATTTGACTCAACTAGTCAAGGTGGTTTCTGATCTTACGCATAAAGATTATGATATAACTTTAGATATCTATGGTACTGGTAGTTTAGAACAAGCATTAAAGACTGAAATTAAAACTCTAAGATTAGAAAAAATCGTGAAGCTTAAGGGGTATGTAAAACAAAGTAAGTTAAGTATAGTTTTACCAAACTATGATGTGTTTGTAAGGCTTTCAACCCAGGAAGGTTTTGGAATTTCTTTTATTGAAGCCATGGCTTGTGGACTTCTTACTATTGGCACACCAGTCGGAGGAATTACTGATATTATTACTGATAGGGAAAATGCTTATCTTATTGATCTTAATAAAAATATTTCCAAGCAATTCATAAGTATTATTAAAGATCGTAAAAACTGGCCGGCTATCAGCCGTAACGGCCGCAACACAGTTACAGAAAAATTTGCCTGGTCAAAAGTTTTAACTCAAATGGATCAACTATATAAAAAGATCATATGAAGCTTCTGATTATTACTCCTATTTTCCCACCTGATATAGGTGGGCCAGCTACCTATGTGAGTAATTTGCTTATTAATCTACCTAAAAACGTAGATGCTAAAGTTATCACCTTTGCTAAAAATGCAAAACAAGAGAGGAACATATTTGCTATTTCTTACAAACAATCTTTTTTGCAGCGGCAACAACAGCTTTTTAAAGCAATTTGGCAGGAAACTAATTGGGCAGACAGGATTTATATACAAGGCACTCTGACTATTGGACTTAGTGCTGCATTAGTTTGTCTTTTTAAACATAAAACCTATTTTGTAAAGTATGTGGGTGATGAAGCTTGGGAAGCTTATCAGAGTAATGGAGGATCATTAACCCTGGAAGAATTTTTAGCAGCAAAACCAGGTTTAGCTAATAGAATAAAAATTTATTTACAAAAACAAATTTTACATCACGCTCAAAAAGTCATAGTTCCTGGCAGTTATTTGCAGCTAGTTTTACAAAAACAATATGGTCTGAAAAATGTGATCAGTATTCCCAATGCTATTACTTATAACCCTATCAAAACCTCCAAAAAACCTAATTCAATTATTTTTGTAGGTAGACTTGTACCCTGGAAACAGGTGGATATAATAATTAAATCATTAGTAACTTTAACTAAAAAAACTCAGAAAAATTGGCAACTGACTATTGTTGGTGAGGGCAGCGAAAGACAGAAGCTGGAGACTTTAGTCAAAAAATTTAATCTTGAAAAACAAGTTTTATTTACTGGCAATTTAGATAAGCAAGAAACTTTTAAAAAAATTAGTCAGTCACAATATCTGGTTTTGTACTCAACTTATGAAGGTTTATCTCACACTTTGCTGGAAGCTATGGCAGCTAAAACTAAAATTATAGCTAGTGATATTAAAGCCAATAGTGATGTGCTAGAAAATGGGAAACTGGGAACTTTGCATAGCTTAACTAAGGCAGATAGTTTGTGGCAAGCATTTATAAAACCTTATGGTTCAGGTAAACTTGAAAAAGCTTTTGAAAAAATTAACCATGAATATTCCTGGCAGAATCATATTAAAAAAATAGATAGCGTATTGAAATTATATGATTAAGAAAAAATTATTAAAAATTTTAGTTTGTCCTGATTGTCGGGAAAAAATCACTATACATAAAAATACGTATTGTTGTGAAAGTTGTGGTCGTGTCTTTGAGATTACTCACAACACAATTCATATGTTGCCGAACTATGTTGACAAAAAATAACCCAAGTTATGACTTTTTTAAAGATGAGCTTGAAAAAATAGCTAAGCTAGATTTAGTTTTAGACTTAGGAACTTCAAGTCGTTTTGCTAAAGAACTTGCTGATTTTAAGTCTTATTTTAAAGATAACTACTTTGCTTTGGGATATGATCCAAAAATTTGCGAATCTGATTCTGATTGTGATATTGATGGAGATATTACTAAGTTACCAATTAAAAACACCTGTGTAGATGGAATTATTTGCCTGGAAGTTTTAGAGCATGTAGTAAATCCGTTTAAAGCGGTTGATGAAATGTATCGGATTTTAAAGCCAAAAGGTCAAATTTTGCTATCAGTGCCTTTTCTAGCTCCCTATCATGGTAAAAGTTTGGCAAAGCAGAATTTTTCTCATGATTCATATCCTGATTTTTGGCGCTTTACTCACCAAGGTTTAGAGCAGCTTTTTCATAAATTTAAAAAAGTTAAAATCATCCCTGTAACTAATACCTTAGCTTATTTTGTGTATGATGTTTTTCCTGGAAGTATAATTCCTATATTAAATTCAAAACTCATGCAATCTCTGGTTAATAAACTCATGAAAAAACAAGTGCCTTGTTCAACTCGCAGGCATATAGTTGTAGCCCAAAAATAATATGAAAAAACAACGATGTGTTATCTTCGGCGGCGGTGGTTTTATCGGCAATAATTTGTTAGCTGATATTGGCAAAAGCGAGAAAAAACTAGTTGTAGTTGGAATTTCTAAGCAAGGACCAAATAACTCAAATTGCCAGTATATTCAATTAAAAAAAATTGAAGATTTAGAAAATATTATTGAAAAAGATGATGAAGTAATTAATTTGAGCTACGCTACTGTCCCTAAAACCAGTTTTGAAAATCCGATTGATGATGTTGAAAAAAACCTTCCTTTTGCAGTCAAGCTTTTTTCAGTTTGTGCGGCTAAGAAAATTAAAAAAATAATTCACCTGTCTTCAGGTGGGGCAGTATATGGGGAGCAAAAACACTTTCCTATTATCGAACAAACAGTTTGTAGGCCAATTTCTCCATATGGTATTTCCAAACAAACTATTGATAGTTATGCCCATTTTTTTTACCAGCTTTACCAATTACCAGTGGTAGTATTACGACCCAGTAATGCGTATGGTCCAGGCCAAATAGCTTATAAAGGCCAAGGATTGATAGCAACTGTTATGGCTTCTATTTTAGATAAAAAAGAGATTACTATTCATGGTCAAAAAAACATTCGAGACTATGTTTTTATTGAAGATATCGTCAGAGCAATTATTGCAGGTCTAAAAAAGGGAAAAATAGGAAAAATATACAATATTGGTACTGGTCAAGGTGCTTCAAATCAGATAATCGTTGAAAAAATTAAAGCATTAGCAATTA
The DNA here is from genome assembly GCA_012797845.1 of Candidatus Beckwithbacteria bacterium. Taxonomy (NCBI): domain Bacteria; phylum Candidatus Beckwithiibacteriota; species Candidatus Beckwithbacteria bacterium. Next base: position 20,216 of record JAAZOH010000040.1, on the reverse strand, counting down.
GAGATGGCTTTTCTTTGCCAAAGATTAATATCATTTTACCCAGACCCTTTGATGTTTCTAAGAATATTTTAAGTTATCGAAGATTTTTAAAAGATACAGATTGGAGACCGGAAATAAATTTGGATGAAGGCCTGCAAAAAACTTGGACTTGGTTTTTAAAAAATTATCATCCCAAATCATGAATATTGTAATGCTTAGTCTTGATCAGGCCTTACTTTGCACGCAAGGGGAAGGTGATAGTTTAGTCAGATTTCAGGCATATGCTAAAAATTGTAAACGCTTTCAAATTATAGTGCCTACTACTCAAAAAGCTTATAGAAAACGGCATGGTTTAGTTGCTATTATTCCGGCTTATGGTGCAAATAAACTTTTTGCATATTTAAAAACCTTTTATCTAACGGCCATTTTTTGTTTACAAAAACAAGCTGATATTGTGGTTACTAATGATGCAGTTTTAGGTAGTATAGCTTTGCTGGCTTCAGCCTTCTCAGCTACCAAAGTGCAAATTAATATTTTCGGACTTAATTTTTTATACAAAAAGCAAAAAGATTTGAGTCTTTATGACAAAATTTTAAAACAAATCCAGATTTGGGCTTTAACCCATGCAAACAGTATTCGAACCGACACTTCATTTGAACGTGACTATTTAATTGAAAAACTTCATATTTTATCCGAGAAAGTATTTGTTTTACCGGTAGTGCCTAACCAGCAAACTATGCATACTTTAATTAGCCAAAAAAGCAATCAAAAATTCAGAAAAAATTTATTGCAAGGAAAAGAGTTTTTGGTCTTAGCGGTTGGCCGACTAGTGCCGGAAAAGGATTTTTCCCTACTACTTTTAGCCCTTGCTCAAGTTATAGGAAAAATTCCTAAAACCAAGTTGCTTCTTGTTGGTGATGGTCCTTTAAAAAAACAGTTAGAAATTGAAATTAAAAAACTTAATTTAAAACAAAATATTCAACTATTGGGATCATTATCACATAGCAAATTACTTGAGCTTTTTGCCAATGTTGATCTTTTTGTTTTATCTTCATATAAAGAGGGGTTGCCAAGAGTTTTGATGTATGCGGGACTTTCCAGTCTACCTATCGTAACAACCGATATTCCCGGAGCTTATGATCTTTTTGACCATCAAAAAAGCGCTTTAATTGTTGAAAAAAGAAATAAAGATCAATTAGCCAAAGCTATTATAAAAATATTACAAGATCAAAAATTAGCTTTAAAATTAGGGCAAGCAGCTAAAAAAGAAACACTTAAAAAATTAGACTTTGAAAAAACTGTAAATACAATAATTTCATCATGGCAAAACCTAAAATAGCTATTATTTTTCCAGAATATAATCCAGACGGTCATACTCATTTTCCATACTGGTATAAAGTATTTGCCCTCGCTAGCAAAAAATTGGACCTGTTTATTTTATTTGAATCTGGAAAAAAACAAGCCAAAATTGCCAATGCCAAATCTAAAATTCAAAATTGGCAAAATAAACCAATCAATTTATTAGAACGATTGTATTACCTAGTTTCTTTGCGCTTACAAGGTTATAAAGTTTTTTATGTGCACTATTCTTTATTTGGGTTTTTATTAGCTAGGCTTGTAACTTGGATTTTGGGCGGCAAAGTTTATCTTTGGGATTGTGAGTATTACAGCCAGAAACCAAGTAACGTATTTCTAATTTGGGCTATCAAAACCTGCGATAGCTTGGTTACTGGTCATGAAAAAATTGCCAAACAATACAGGAAAATTCTTGAGCTAAAAAATAAAGATATAAAAATAGTTCCAAATTGGGTGGAAGAAAAACCAGAGACTAAAAAACTACAAACTAATAAACTAAGAAACATTCTTTTTGTGCATCATCTAAGTCCCAGAAAAGGTTCGAGATTACTCCCGGAAATTATTAATAAAGTTTTGGCTCAAAGTAAAAAAACTAAATTTACTATAGTTGGTGATGGTCCAGACAAAGCTTGGCTCAAGCAAAAATTAGCTCCATATATTGAAAATGGCCAAGTTATCATAAAAGGCAACTTACCTAGATCTCAGGTTAACCATGAATTTGAAAAAGCAGATTTACTGATTATGCCGTCACTTTCTGAAGGATTTCCGAGAGTTATTTTAGAAGCCCAATCTTTCGGCTTACCTTATGTAGCTTTTGATGTGGGTTGTGTTGCCGAAATTAGTCCGATGGCTGAAAGCAAATATATTATTGACAACAAAAATATAAAACTTTTTTATCAAAAAATAATAAATTTTCTTGATAATCAAAAAAAAGAGACTCAAAAACTTGAACCAATATTGAAAAAGCAATCAAAACAATACTCTCTAAAACTAGCTGTGAAAAATTTTGTAAACATATTTAAAGATTAAGATGTCTAAAAAAACAAGCTTTGCTTTTGTCCATAATCAACGAATGCCCAATGAATTTGCATTTGGGATTTATGTAGTTAAGAGTTGTGAAGCTGCTACCCGAAATGGCTATCAAACCTTTTTGATTCATCCCGACATCAAACCTCATAAAGAATTTTTGTATACCAATTTATGGGATTATTATCAAATCAAAAGCAATTATTTCAAACAGATTAAGTTATCGGTTTATCAGCTGGAAAATATCCCTCAAATTTTTAGCTTTATTACTAAAAGACTGCAATGGCAAGTTCGAACCTGGAGTTTTGTAATAAAAGCTATAAAAATATTAAAAAAAGAGCAGATTGAAGTTATACAAACTGTCAGTAGAGAACTTATTTTCTTGCTTCGTTTTAGTAAATCATATCAGCCAACAGTAATTTATGATGTTCATGTGGAGCCAAGGGTTTGGTATGAAAAATTGCTTGATTATCTTATGTTGCCAAGAGTCGATAGTTTTGTAGTTAATACTAATTTTTACAAAAATTATTACCATAATAAAGTTAAAAAAGATAAGAAATTTACTTATCTTCCCATGGGGTTTGATCCTAATATCTTTAAACCCATACCAAAGCAAAAAGTAAGACAAAAACTAAGTATCCCTTCACATCGTTTTATAATTGGCTTTATTGGTCGTTTTGAGATATTAGGTTGCGAAAAAGGTTTAGAAGAGATGATTAGAGTCGTATCAATCTTAAAACACCAAATCCCTATTTCAGTCTTTTTAATCGGTGGGCCGGAAAAATATAAAAAATATTACCAAAATTTAGCTAAAAAACTTAAGTTAAACAAAGATGAGGCTATTATCCGATCAAGTGTAAAACCCAGTGAAGTACCTATTTACATTGCTACTTTTGACATAGCCTGCATGCTTTATCCCGATACGCATCATTTTAGAGATAAAATGTCGCCTCAAAAAGCTATTGAATACATGGCGATGGATCGGCCAATTTTAGCAAGTGATTTGCCATCTATTAGACAAATTTTATCATCAGAATTAGCTTATTTAGTCAAACCAGGAGATCAAAAAAAACTTGAAGCAATGATTTTGAAAATATATCAGCATTATAATCAGGCGATTGAAAAAGCTAAAAAAGCCAGAAAACAGGTGCAAAATTTTACCTGGGAGAAGCGTCAAAAAATAATTTTAGAAAACTAGTTGTCTTTTGATTTTCAAAAGAGATTTAGTAATAAAACGAGGTGTTACAACTAATATAGCAGCTAAAAAAGTTAGAAAAAAAGTTTTAGTATTGGCTTTACTTTTTTTTATTCCCTTAAATCCCAGGTCAAGAGCGTGCTTATAAGAACTATAAACTAAGAGATCAAATAACAGGATATTTAGCTCCTTTGTAAAATCTTGGCGAGTAATCTTAGCCTTGATTTTATCGTCAAGTCTTTTTATTTCAGCCTTTTTGTCACTTGATTGTTGTTTTAAAAAACTACGTCTAACATCAAGCTTGCGTTTATATTGTTTTTGAACAAATTCAAGGGAAGGAATAAGTCTCCAAGAATAAAGAGTTTTTGGAAGATTAGCTACTTTATAGGCCTTGCTTATTCTCAACCAAAGCTCGTAATCTTCAGCTAAAAGATTAGTTTGATAAAAACCAACTTTTTTCAGACATTTTTTTCTTATCATGACTGAACCATGAGCAAATTGATTGCTAGTTTTTAGACTAGTTACAATTTGCTTGTAGTCTGTTGGAGTTTGGCAAATTGTTATTGTTTTTCCGGAATGATCAATCATTTTAAACCAGGTGCCGAGAAGTGCCAGTTGTTTATCTTCTTCCATTTTTTTTACTTGCAGTTCAAATCTTTTAGAGTCAGAAATATCATCTGCATCCATGCGGGCGATGTAGATACCTTTAGCTAGGTGAAGCCCTTTATTTAATGATTTAGCTAAACCAAGTTGTGAAGGATTTTTCAAATATATAATTCGAGAATCATGAAATGATTTAATTATTTGGGAAGTTTTATCATTTGAACAATCATCAATAATAATAAATTCAAAATTGGTAAAAGTTTGTGACAAAATACTTTCAATAGCTTCTTTAATATAATCTTGTGCATTAAAGGCTGGCATGATGACTGAGACAATAGGAGTCATATTTTAGCTTTGCATAGCTTGAGCAATCGTTAATAAACGGTTAAGATAAGTGTGTTTAGTTTTTACAATTTCTTGTTGTCTTTTTATAATTTCTTGGTATTTTGATTTAGATAGACTTAGAGCATTTTCTACCAGTTCTTCAATATTTTTCCCTTCGACATGACTACCTTTAAAAATTTCCTGATATTTTTTAACATTAGAAAAACCCATTTGGCCATAGGAAATATTTTTCCACATCCGGCAATTTAAGTAGTTATGTTCAACTTGCCAAGCTCCAGAAATAGCTGGTGCTAATCTGGAAATTCTAATCAGCAAAGTATTTAAATTATTAGAAACACCTTTGATTGGTAAAAATAGTAAGCCATTTTTTTGCAATACTTTTTTTAGTATAGCGATCTCTTTTAAATTACCTTGATTTTGCTTATTGTTCCAAACCGAACCAATCCAAAAAACTAATTTATGTAAGCTCGAAACAGAAACTGGATTTACAAATTCTTGAGGAAGGAGATTAGTTGCCCAGGGTTGGTATAAAGTTCTAGTTTTATTATTAAAATAAGTTACCTCATTCCATTTCTTAGCAACTTGCTCAACTCCTTGAATATAAACTTGTAAGCAAATTTGGTTTTTAGCATTAATTTTTTTATGAAAATTTTCTTCAAAATTATGTAAACAATAATAGGCATTGTTTACAATTGGCAAGTTTTTGGCGGCAAAGCCAACGGAAATCACTAGATCATTACTTTTTACAATTGATTGATTTTTTTGTTCGTCTTCAAGCCAAAGTGAGGGGATATAACATTTTTGCAAGGTAGTGTAAAAATGTTCATGAATATAGCGGTGATTTGATTTTTTGTTTCTCAATCCCCAAATAATAACTTTTCGATATGGCTTTAAAGCTTTTTGTAAGGTTTGAATTTGCTTTAACATACTCAGTTTTTTTTATAAAAATGGAAATAGGCAATATAACTATTCCACTTTGGGGAATACACAAGTTTGTCTACAGGTAAATCAGAATTTTTTATATCATAATTTTTTGCATAAAAATAAGGAGATAATAATTTTATAAAATGCTGAGGTGTCAAAAATGTACTTGCCTTTTTAAGTTTTAGATTATTTTCACCAGCTGGTAGTTTATTGATTGTTTTTTCCAGAATAGCCCAAGGAGCTGATTTTAGATGATCATATGTTATGTCTAAAGTTACAACAAAATGTCCATTCGATTTTAAAACCCGAGCAGTTTCCTTGACAGTTTTTTTAAAAGCTGCAATCGGAAAGTGTTCTAAGGCTGAAATTGCAACGACAATATCAATACTATTATCTTTGTGGTCCAACTTTTCGGCTGATTGGCAAACAAGTTTACAGCGGTTTGATAAGGCAGTAATCGATTTTAATCTAGGGTCAGGATCATAAGCTGTTAAAAAACAACCTGATTTAAGATAGAATTTGTAAAAACTATACTGAGATAGAAGCCCTAGGCCAATGTCAATGATTTTTTTATTTTTAACACCAAGTTTGTTGAGTAAATATTCTGCATAATAATATTCCCATTTTCGGCTGCCCCAGTTAGCAGCTTGATATTTGCGAGAATAAAAATCATTTTTAGAAAAGAAACCAATTTCACCATAGCTTGGAGCACTGCATATCTTTCGAAGATGCATGGGCAAATCTGTTCTAGTCTTATAAAGAGTAGATGAAACAAATTCTATAAATTTAAAATCTTTGTTCATAGTTTTAATAAAGTTCCAAATTGATAATCATACTTTTGAGGCCTAAATGTGCCAAAGCCATTTTCTGGATAAAAAGTCATTTCTCCAAATATGATACTGTTTTCATGTTCGTACAGATCTATGCGTACAAATGGAAAATCTTTTGATAACTTTTGAGCAACTGTAATCATCTCAGTTAGTTTTTTAGGCTTTTTAATGTCTTTATTGCTGTTTGGATATATTAGCCTGATTGTTAGTTTTTCCCATCTTAAATTATAGAAGTTTCTTTTGTGAGAGCCAAATCGGTCAAGATCAACCTGAATATAATAAGGCTTACCATGAAAGCAGAAAAATTTATAATCTGGTAAATTTGGCCCCAAATATTTCTCGCATATAATTTGGGGTGGAATATTTTTATAGCACCATTCCCGGCCAAGTTTAAAGTAATTTTGTTTTAACCAGGACTTGAGTGTTTTGATAGTTTCCCCCCAATCGAGTTGATCTTTATTTGAGCAAATTATATTCCAACTAGAGCCATGTGTGGCTTTTAATACAAACTGGCTTGGTAATGTGCTGGGATTGATTTCTAAAACACTACTATAAACTCCAAGACAAGTATTAAGGTACTTTGCTCCGATTCTTTTTTTGACGAAACTTCTAACTGTATATTTATCTGCCAACCTTGTTAAGATCGGTTTTCGGTAATGTAGTTTTAGATATTGAATTTTTTCATTGAAAGTTTTTGGTTTTCTGAGGTTTAAATCATAGCCAAATGTTTTTTTAAACCTTCTTTTAGCGTAATTATAATCATTTGCTAAATAGTTGATATATTGATCAAAATCAGATAGTTTTCTAATTTCATAAATAGTTTTAGCAAAGGGATAAAACATAACTAGATTAAAGTCCAATTGTTTGGGAAGCGATCGCTAACATTGTACTGCAAAGTTTTAAACCATTGTTTGGGGGCAATGACTTGCTTATTTTGATAGATATTTAACCAAGCGGCCCACCAGCTAAAAGTACTATTGGCTATAATATTATGTTTACAATAACTCATTAAAGACATGTCTTGAGCAGGATTTTGCCCCTGAACAAATTCAGTTGGAAACGGTAATTGAAAGTTTTTTTTACACCAAGCTAGATCGTCTGAGAATATGAAAAAATAAGGTTTTTTTACTTTTTTGATAATTTTACGTATAGCTTTTTGGTAGTAATCCATTCCGCATAGGCCATGGGTATGAAAAGCTACTCCATAGGTAAGATAATCAGTGCGACGAACATGAATTGATACAGATTGATTATTTTCAATTTTACGCTTTGTTTTCTTAAAAAGCTGATTTTCCAACTCTTTTTTAAGAGTAAAATCAGATCTTAGCTTAGCAGCAATATGCTCAAAATATTTATAACTTTGCCAGTGGCCAATCAAAAAAACATGATTTTTAAGTTTTAAAAAATCCTTATTAAAATCATTATTTTTATCCTTAAAATAGTTGTACTTACTTGATAGTTTGCTGAGCATTTTAAATAACAATAAGTCTGTACTAGTAGCAAATTCAGCGTTGAGTTCAAAAGCCTCTAATTCATATTGTCTAGCTGTATCTGGCAAGCTAAGGCTGTATTGTTCAATATCTAGTTTGAAGGGGCTTTGAAGTCTTTCGGCCAAAGCTTTTCCAGCTGCATATTGAAACATTTGATTGCCTAGTCCGCCGGTTAATTTAGTAATAATCATATTTTCTGCCCAAGAGATAAAAATAATTTTTCATATTGCTTAGCTATTTTCTCCCAGGTAAATTTCTTAAGCCAAGCATCGTACCCACTTTTAACCATCTTATTTCTAAGTTTTTTATTATTATGTAGTTTTTCCAATAATTTTGCAGAAGGTATTATCTTGGCTTCTTTGTATGTATCTTGTCGTGATTTTGTGGGAAGAAGATCACCAGAGCCACTCCAAGCAATAATTTCTTTGATGTTGCCAACATCAGTTGCTAAAAAAGGTACCTTAGCAGCCAAGCACTCAAAAAGCACTATTGGCGAACACTCTACATTTGAAGGAAATAGGAAAAGATCTGATTCTTCCAAGACTGAAATTGTTTCTTCTCTGCTTAAAGAAGCCATGACAACTCTTTTTTTATTGATGATATTTTGAGGAGTAATGTTGCTTATTGTTTTTCTAAAATAGCAACTGTTTTGGCAACCATTTAACACCGTATTACCAATCACAAGTAAAGTTGTATTTTTAAGCTTTGCTTTATTGAAAATTGTTAAAAGCTCATTATGTCCCTTTAGGCGAGTATGGGAACCAATATGGCATATCAAAAAATGGTTGCTGGGAATTTTAAGTTTTTTTCTAATGAATAACTTTTTATGATTTAAAAATTCTGTTTTTGACGCACCATTGGGAATTAAGTGTATATTTTTTAGTTTGTGAATTCTGGCAAAAATAATATCTTGGTAAGTATTTGATAAATAAACTGTAGCGTCATATTTTTTCAAAATCTCAGGAAGTTTTTGAAAATAAGCTTTATAATTATTATTATGCAGACCAGAATATCCACAAGGTACTAAAACTTTTTTGGCTTTGATTTTGTCAATAATAGGAAAAACTAGGTCAGTTGACCATTGTTGGGCAGCATAATTAAGCATAATATCAAAATCGCTATGTATCAAAAAATCTTGGTATGCTTTAGTATCTCCGGTACATCCTTTAACTTCACTCCCAGAAATAGCAAAATCTTTAATTTGGACTCCATTGACTGTTTTAGTTTTTCTTTGTGGATCAAAGGAAGTGGCAATAGTTACGCTATGACCTAAGTTTACCAAGCCTTCCCCAATCTGCTTGATTGCTTCCTGAGCACCTCCGATAGAAGGATAGTAATACTGACAGCTTAATAATATGTTCATAATCAATAGTTATTTGATCGGATTTTTTGCAAATAAAAGCTTTATTTTGCCTAAAGCTTTATCTTGAATCTTAGTTAGTATAACTGCAATTGCTGATATGATTACCACTAAAATAGTATATCTAAGCAAATAGTCAAAAATACCAAAAAAAGGAATTGAACTAGGAATGTATTTTATAAAACTATATTTATGCAACCAATAAAGTACTCCATAATGAAATAAAAAGATAGGATAGCTATGTTTTCCTAGAAATACGGTAAGTTTATTGATAAAAAATTGATATGGATTTTGAGATATTACATAAACAAACATAGCTAGTGCTACGCCAGGTAGATAAAGATTGTTTTTACTAAAATAAAATGTAGCAAGAATAAATAAAATTGATAAAAATAGGAAATGAAGCTGAGCCTCTTTTTTATATAAAGGTTTATGTTTAAAAATCAAAAAGTATAAAACTATCCCAAATGTCATAAACGGGAATTGAGCAGGAAAAAATATATTGACATACTCTATCCATAAATAGGCCGAAGGTATGAGAATAAAATGAAAAAGACCTGGAAAAATAAGTAACATAATGAGCGAGCTATATAAGGCTAGTAGTACAGCAGCTTGCAAGTTCTTAATTTTTTTAAATAAAATAGGCGAGACAACATAAAAAATCATAACTGTGGAGACAAATGAACCTCCGGAAACAATACTATTTATGAAATAGGGAAAAAGATTATTAATAAATAAAATATTACTTAAAATATTAAACGTAGTGATCGACTCAGCATCACCCAGCCAATATCTTGGTCCCAACCCTTTTTGAGCTAAATAATAAACTATAGCTAAATAATAGAGTGGAGCAATTCGGATAATTCGATCTTTGTAAAATTTAAAAACAGATTCTTTTTTATACGTTTTTCCAAGTCTTGATTGTAAAGACAAAAAAATTAATATCCCGGTAATAATATAAAAAAGCTGAACTCCATGAGCTCCTTTGGCGACAATTTTTACAAACCAATCAGGTAGATCTTCAAGATTAAGCTGGGCATTATGGACAGCCATAACTCCCAAGATAGCAATTCCTTTCAAACCATCAATATATTTAAGTTTATGGCTTTCTTGCATTTTGTTAATTAAACATTTTTGATAAAAAACTATCACGAATTACTATTTCATAACATCGGGCTAAGTAATAATATTTGTGTCTAAAATAATAATATTTTGCTTGCTTAAAATTTTGTTTAACAATATTTTGTATTTCTTTCTGTTCAAATTGAATGCCAGGATTTTGACTTATGATATTGGAAATACTAGTATTTATAATTTTTTTATACGTATTAAAATCTAGGGGTGATTTAACTGTTTTACAGTTATTATGTAAAAAATTGGCAAAAGTCCTGATTGCTTGTTTATGATTTTGAGCTCGATAGAAATAATCTATATTGACAATATTTTGCTTAATAACGTTTTTAGCAACTTCATCTTTTTTGGTTTGAGAGACACCTGTAGAGATTTCCCGGTAAATTTGGAGTATTTCGGGTAAGTTGGCTATTTGAGATACTCGAGCAATTCGAGACCAAAGTTCATAATCTTGTGCGCAGCTCAAAGATTCATCGTATAAACCAACTACATCTAAAATTTTCTTTCTGATCATGACACTACTGTGCACAAAAGGGTTATCAAAAAGAAGAGCTGTTTTAAGAGCTAAGCTGTTTAAAGGATGTTTATGAAATCTATCTGTTTTTGTATTTTCAGCCCAAATTTCAGCCCAGGTACCAAGAAGCCCGTACTCTTGATTTTTTTCTAAAAAGTCAACCTGTTTTTTAAAAAGAGTCCTCTTTGACCAATCATCTCCATCGTGTCTGGCAATATACATGCCTTTAGCTTGTTTGATGCCAATATTAAGACTTTTTGCAATGCCCAGGTTTTTCTTATTCTCAATATACTTAATTCTTTTGTCTTTAAAAGATTTGATTATATTTTTACTTTTATCTTCAGACTGATCATTAATTATAATTAGTTCAAAGTTATGATAGCTTTGCTCTAAAATGCTGGTAATAGATTGGTAAAGATAAGTCTCACAGTTGTAAACAGGAAGTACAACGCTGACTAACGGCTGGCGACTACTCATTTTAATTTTTCAGCTTCAATTAAGTAACCTATAGTGAACTCTTTAATATATATAGTTTTATCTAATTTAGCAAAAAAAAGTGGTAAAGTTTTCTTAAATAATATTTTACTAACTATGTGTATTTTTTTTCTTTTTTCTAAAATATCGCCGGCTCGCCAAAGCTCTTGAGCTAGATGCTTAAAAAACCCACCCGTAGGCTGTATCTCCTTTATTTTTAAATCAAATTTTTGGGAGAAAAGTTTATAAAAATATGGCGAATATCCTCCATAGAAATGATATGGTTCTTGATGTAGTCCCGACGCAAACGGAGCAGTAATCCAAAGCTTACCCCCAGGTTTTAAAATTCTAGCCATCTCTTTAATTGCCTCAATCGGATAAGGGACATGCTCTAGCACTTCGGTGCATAAAATAGCATCATAACTTTTATCTTTAACCGGAATTTTGGCGATATCGCTGATAATATCGATTTTGCCGTAATTCCATTTGTCAGCAAGCAATCCTTTTTTATTTCCCCTATATTGCATAAAGTCTTGTGAAGTGTAATGACAATGTTTGAAGAGTGGCTTGTATTGGCAAGGGCCAGCACCTACATCAAGGATGTTAGCTCCTCTTTTTAGGGTTTTAGCTTTTTTTTCAACCCAGTCTTTTCGATAGGAATAGGCTACGTTAACATATTCATCAGGTATTTTTAACAAATCCTGTTCTTTTTGTTTTAAAAAATTTCTTATTCTTTTAATAAAAAACATAATGAGTAAAATTTAGTAAAAACACTGCTGAATCCTTTTCCATAAACGTAAGGGTGTATAGGGTCGTTTAGTGATCATATAATTTTGATATATTTTTCTGAAGAAAAACATAGCTCTTTCTTCAAGTTTTTGTTTTTTGTATCTAGTTAAACCTTCTTTTTGACTAATTACACTGACAATTTCTAATAAAAGTTCTCTTATTTCATTAAAATTAAGATGTTTGTTCATTGTATTATATTGCTGATTGGCTAGACAAACCAGATTATGAACCACTCGATTTTTGTGATCAAGATTTAAGAGTGAACAAATATTTTCCTTACTAAAAAGACTTACATTTTCTACAAACGGATTCTTATTTTTTCTAGACATGCTACCTTCAATTTCCCGGTAAATTTGCAGTATTTCAGGAATATTGGCGATCTTATGTGACTTAGCGATTCTTGACCAAAGCTCATAATCTTCAGGTGGTTGCCGTTTGGGGTTTGTAGTATATAAACCCACTTCATTAAAAATTTTTTTTCTTAACATCATTGAGCTATGGACAAAAGGATTGTTAAATAATAAATCAAATTGAAGTATGTAATTTTGACTAGGATGTTTATGAAATTTCCCTTTGCTTTGTTTATTGCTATATATTTCTGTCCAAGTACCAACCATATCTATGGTTTTATATTTTTCTAAAAAATCAAATTGACGTTTGATTCTAGCTGGTAAGGCAAAATCATCATCGTCTTGTCTAGCAACATATGTTCCTCTAGAGAGCCGAATACCCTTATTAAGGGTTTTGGCAAGTCCTAAGTTATGCTTGTTGCGAACATATCTGATTCTAGAATCATGAAATGATTTTATAATTGTTTCATTTTTAGATTGCGGTTTATCATTAATGATAATAAATTCAAAATCCTTGAATGTTTGATCCAAAATACTGTCTATTGAAGATTTGAGATATTGCTCGCCGTTGTACGCAGGTAAAATAACACTAACTAGTGGTGAAGATATAGGATTTTTGTTCGTAGATTTTTAAAGTCGTTTTTTCTGGGCTATGACTATGGTATCACTACAATCAAGGTTAACAAATAGGCTTTGAAAAAGAATTAGAATATAGTGATACATAGAATTAACACCTTTGATTTCATACATTGGATTTCTAAGTTCCATTATGTCCTCACAACCGTGTTTGAGCATAGTATTCATAACTTTGTAACCAAAATATGGCAAAGAAGCTTTTTTGACTATTTTAAAACCATGTTTTTCCAGTAAAATTTTCATACCTTTTTGAGTGTAAAGCATACGATGACAAGGCTTCCAAAAATTAATATCAGAAAAATTATTATTTAAGCTATATTGATATTTGCTTGTTAATAGTGGTATACGCAAAATAAGGTATGATTTACCGTATAAAAATTGTTTGCTATTTTTTAAAAAACTATCCGGATTATCTAAATGCTCAAATAAAGCATTGGCATAAATAGCTTCTGTTTTTGTTTGTAAAGTATCTGTGCAAACAACTTTATTTTTATATTTAGGGTATTGTTTTTTAAAATTGTGTACAGCCTGATTAGAGATATCGATCCCAAACATGTTTACTCCTTGTTTCAAATATCTAATTAGTTCTGCGCCACTCCCAAAACCAATTTCTGTGACTTTTGAAGAGTTTATGATTAGTTGTTGGCTATATTGCAAAATATTATTAAATTCTCTGAGAGCTTGTTTATTTAAAAAAATATCAATTTTATTAAAAATGTTAAACAAAAAAACTCTAGATTTAATTAATTTCTTTTGACTATATTTTTGATATACCTGATTAAAATATTTTTTATTGTCATAAAGCGCACTCTTGGAAGAAATATAATTGGCGCTTAAACAATTTTTACAAAAAACATAACTATTATTATGCTTTGTATCAAGAGAGTGTTTGCAGGCAAGGCAAATGTGATGATCCATATTAAAAATATTTTATGATTGTTTTTAAGTAATGATCAAAGTTATATGATTTTTTAGCCAGCGCATAAGCAGCACTAATATAACGCTCCTTACTATTTTGATATTTCTTAATAAGAGTAGATATATTACAACTGTCTAAATCTTCAACGTATAAAAATGGTGGTTTTAAAGTCATTTCATGTTTGATATTTGTCATAACAGCTAGGCCGTTCCACAAATAAGAAGCAATTTTTCCAGAAGAATTTAATAAATTTTTAAAATTACTGCCTTCATTTTCATCATATAATGCAATGCCGATATCATATTGTGAAATCAAATTCATGTGAGCTTGATCGTTATAATATGAGGTGTCGATAGTTGTGCTGGATAAAGCGCTAATTTGCTGTTTTAGTTTATTCAAATACGAACTGGTTCCCAAAGCGTGTCCCTGGAGTTTTAAAATACAGTCTTGATCAATTTTTGATTTTTTGTATGCACATAAAAACTCTCCCAATAATGCCCAAGGAGCAAAATAACCTGAATAAATAAGTTTTACTTTATTGGTTTTCTTATTCATTTTCTTTTTAATGTTAGTTGGTCTTAATGAAACGGGAATATACTTGAAGTTGATTTTTGCATCCAAATAATTGCAAATATCTATAGCCCTTTCTTTGTTTTGAATAATATTGACTTTTGTTTTTTTGAGTAGAAGTAGGGCATATTGCTTGTCAAACTTTTCCAGGTAATCAATGCCTTCCAGGGAAATATAAATGATTTTTTTGGGCTGAATATGTAGCTTGGAAAGTATGTCCAAAGCTAGGAAATCAATAGCTATAAAATAATCATATTTAGCAATATGCTTTTTAAGTTTTGTTGTAAAGATTTTGTTGTCTGATATCGGAAAGCTTGTTTTTTTTAAATAATCAAAAATCGTTCTGTTGTGACTTAAATTAAATGTAGTAGTGTTTGCTAAATCTAGCGTATCTTGTCGATAAGTTTTTTCGATAAACAAATCAACGCTAAAATCTTTTTTTTCTCCAAAAAAAGTGCATATATTTTTGACAAAAGGAGATACTTCTACAGCGTAACGATAGGCGATAATCGCAATTTTTTTACTTGGAAAATTGGTCATAAAAATTATTTCTGAGCCAAAACTGCAATATTAACCATGCATGGACTTAAAACTTTTTCAAATTTTTGATCAAGTTTTTTAATTAGATAATTATATTTTCCTAAAACAAAAGGAAATAAATGAACACCTTTGTAATAATTGATGTTGAGCTTATTTTTTATTAAAAAATTTTGGTATTGTTTGTAATAGACCCAGTTTTCATAACCAGAGTATTTACGTATTCCTAGTAAATTAGCCAGAATAACTGAAAAATACCAGAAAGATCGGTTGGGAACAGTCAAAGCTAAATAGCCACCTGGTTTTAAAACCCGAATCAGTTCTTTAGTGGCTCGATATGGATCTTTAGTATGTTCAATAACATCAGAACAAATCACAATATCAAAGTGATTATTTTCAAAAGGTAATTTTAGCAAAGAAGCTGTTAGGGCTGTGGTTTTTGGGTTTTTATTTTTAGTGAGTTTGACTAATTTGCTGGCAATGTCAATGGAAGTTACTTTGGCTTTTCTAGCTAAAGCTTCTTTAGTAAAAAGACCGGTACCACATCCAGCATCAAGTAATTTTTTTTGAGCTAGATTTGTTTTTCCTAGAAAGTCTTTAAAAATTACCTCAATTCTCCTGTTGGTATCATACATATTCATAATAGAGTCAAAATCACCAGCAATTTGATTGTAAAATTTTTGCTTATCTTTCATAGTTAAAATATTTCTGTTTCAATAATAAAACGCGGTCTGGCTTTGACCTCTTGATAAACTTTGGCAAGATATTCGCCTATTAAACCAATGCTCATAATTTGCAAACCACCAAGCACGTAAATAGGCAATACTATTGATGGCCAGCCAGTTACTGTTTTTCCTATGATTAATGTTTGATATACGATATAGGTTGTCATAGCTAAGCTAGAAAGAAAAACTAAAAAACCAATAATAGTAACTAATCTTAACGGAGTGGTGCTAAAAGAGGTAATGCCATTCCAAGAGAAAGAGAGCATTTTGTTCCACGAATATTTTGTTTGGCCGGTCTTACGAGGGCGTACAACAAAACTGACAGTTGCAATCCGAAAACCGAGTTCGGTAACTAAACCTCGCAAAAATAAATTTACCTCTCTAAACTCAGCTAAGGCTAGCAAAGCTTTTTGAGATATAAGTCTATAATCAGCATGATTTTTAATGACCCTAGTACCCATTGAGTGCATAAAATGATAGAAAAAAAGAGCTGTATATTTTTTTAAAAAAGAGTCTGAGCTGCGGTTTTGACGAACTCCGTAAACAATATCAGCGCCTTGTTTATATTTGTCAATAAATTTTGGTATGGTTTTGATATCTTGCTGTAAATCAGCATCAATGGTAATAAAGCAGTCTGCTTTTTCTTTACAATTTAGTAATCCTGCCAATAAAGCATTTTGGTGTCCAAAATTTCGAGAGAGTTTAAGACCTTTTATATTGCTATTTTTCTTATGAGCTTTTATTATTAATTCCCAAGAGTTGTCCACGCTACCATCATCAACGAAATAGAGAAAGCTGTTTTTTTTAATCACATCACCTTTAATCAATTGATATAAAAGATTATGGAGACTATTAATAGTTTCGTTTAGCAATTTGTCTTCATTGTAAACTGGAATAATAATGGCTAGACTCGGTTGTTCTCGACTGGTTTTATTCATAAGCCTTGTTTAACTTTATAGACTTCCCAATTAGGGTTTTGAAATACCAGTTCATAGTATGGTGATAGGCTAACCCGATTGTCAATGGATCGAGAAAATCTATTCTTAGTATCAATAAGAATGTATGTGAACTTTGGATTTTGTGGGTTTAGTTTGACCTCGTTTTGATAACTTGCTCCACCATAGGGATACCAATCTTTTCCCATAAAAGTTGCAAAGCTCAAATCTTTACGATTGTAGAATTCTTTAATCTGAATTTCCATTTCTACATTATGTTCCCAAGAAGCAAAATTTTGATAAATTGAAGAATTATGGGGTGCTGAAGTGCTAAGAAAAGTAATCATATCTCGATCAAAGTGAATATTAACATAATCTTGCCACAACTTTGTTCCATTTCGCCAACCTTGATGAATAAAGATTAAAAAAACAGAAAAAAAAGTGAGCACAGCATAGCTTTGATTCTTTTTGAAAAAAGGTAGAAAGAAAATATTGGAAATTTCTAGTTTATGATAGTGAAAGTGAGTATTTTTGAAATAAGCTAAAGCTGAGAAACTAAAAAACAAAATCATTAAAGCTTCAAAAATAAGGTCATATTTAGGTTGAGCGTTAGCCTTCCATAACCCCAGAAAAGCAATGTTTGGAAAAATTGCCAAAACCAATGCAATTGGTAAAAAAAATTCCAAACTTCTAAATTTGTTAAATTTTCGATATTTAATTATGTAAAATACGTTACAACTTAAAATGATAATTAGAAAACAAAATAAGCTATATACAAGAAAATTGTCAGTAAATAATTGAGATATTTTGTGAAGCAAATTGCCAAAATAATTACTAAATCCAAAACCAGCCACATATAGATCATCCTTTCTGATACTAGGAGTTGGTTTTATGATTAAAATTAAAAGCGTATAAAAAATACTTGAAACAATAATTGAAGAGCCAAGTAATTTTTTTTTGGATATTAAAGCCAAATAAATTCCTATAGTGATAAAAAATGGCAAGAAAGCAAGAGTTGTCTCTTTGTAAAAAAAGAGGCAAAACAAAAGCATGATACTAATAAGGCTAAAAAATAACTCAGTACTTGTTTGACTTTTCTTCTTTTTATATAACCAGTAGAGAATAAGAGACAACCAAGCAAAAAAAATAGCTGCTTGGAAAGTTTCTTGAGTTTCATAACGGTTAACATTAGCTATATAAGAAGGGAAAGTTAGCAGTATTAACGAATTAATAAAACTAAAAAAGGCCTTATTGGTAATTAAAAATAAACACAGGAAAATAGAGACTATTAGTATTGAAATTTTTACATAAAGCCAAAGCCAGTATCCTAAAGGATTTGTATCAAAAAATAATCTTTGAGTTGTTATTTCAAGATAATACAATGGCCTATATCTACCATTTCCCTCTTTGATTTCTCCGATAATAGCTTTGTAAGCAGAATTAAGTGGTGTTTTATATGTTCGAAGTAATTTTGAAGAGCCAACATAAGCTATTCCATTATCGGTCAGAGCAAATTCTGGTTTTAGGAGAATTTGTACCATTGTCATAAAAACAATGATCATGAGAATAAAAGATAAAAATAAAGGGGAACTTGATAGGAAGAACAGCAACTTACTTAATTTCATGATTTCTGAGCTATGAAGGTTACTCCCCATGTCTCTAAAGAAGGTTTTTTTTGAGTCAACCATTCATGGCTATCTAAGAGTTTGAAACCATATAGGTTAAGTAGTCGTTCAACCTCAGGAGTGAATACATAACGCATGATATGGGTTTCCTGCAACTCTTGAGTTTTTTTGGTTTTTTTATCTATAACTAAAATCTTGTAATTTACTTTTACAAGATTGCGCATACTATCTAGTTCTGACTCAACGGTGCGAATTACTTTATTTTTTTCATCTTCCAATAATTTAATTCTGACGGTTGGTTTGAGGTTGAGTACGGCTGGTCCATACCAGGCATCAAAAATAAATAAGCCACCTTTCTTAACATGTTTGGCTATAGACTTGAAAGTGTTTTCCTGATCACTATTTTTAGGTAGATAGGAAATAACATGAAATAATGAGGTAACTACGTCAAAACTTTGCCCTATATTAAATGTTCGAATGTCTCCTAAAGTAAAATCAATTTTTGGATATTGGGAATTAGCTTCTTTAAGCATTTCTTCAGATCTATCAAGTCCGGTCACTTTATAGCCAAGTTTTGCTAGCTCAGCAACGTGTTTGCCTGTACCGCAACCTAGATCCAAAACACTTTTACTTTGAGGGTGGTATTTTTTAATGAGCCCACTAATGTAATTAGCTTCTTCTGGATAGTTTTTATCTTGATATAGTAAGTTATAGTAGGTTGAATAGGCGCCAAATACAGACATAAAACTCCTTTTTATGATAAAACTTTGATAACCTTTTGAGCTACTGTTTCCATCTCTTGATCAGTAATACCTAGACCACTAGGAATATAGAAACCCTGTTGGTATAAGTTTTCAGCAACAGGATATCTCTCATTTTTGAAAAGCCCCATCTTTTTAAAGATGGGCTGCTGGTGCATTGGATAAAAAAATGGTCTAGTTCCGATTCCTTCAGCTTGTAGTTTTTGCATAGTTTCTTGGGCATCAAATTTAAGTTTTGGTTTTAAAACTAAACCAAAAACCCAATATATGTTTTGGGCATAACTGGTTTTTTCTAAAGGAAGTTGCGCGGTTTCTAAGTTTTTTAGCAGTTTTTGATAAAACTGACCAATATGTCTTTTTTTAGCAATAGCCTTATCCCATTGTTCTAGTTGAGCTACACCAAGAGCAGCTTGAAGGTTAGTCATACGGAAATTCCAACCTAAATTTTCATGGACAAAGCGTTTTTCTGGTATAAAACACAAATTACGCAGCGAGCTACATTTTTCTGCCAGTTTCTGGTTATTAGTTACAATCATGCCCCCTTCACCAGTGGTAATTAGTTTGTTTGGGTAAAAGCTAAAAATAGCTATATCACCAAAACTGCCACATGGTTTGCCTTTATATGTTTGGCCATGAGCTTCGGCAGCATCTTCAATAACTTTGAGCTTGTATTTTTTTGCTAGTACTAGGATCGGATCCATATCAACTGGCAGGCCATAAATATGAACTACCATAATGGCTTTAGTTTTTTTACTAATTTTGCTTTCAATTTGAGCGACATCCATATTCCAAGTATTGGGATCGCTGTCTATCAACACAGGCTTTGCTCCTGCCCGCAAAATGGCAGTAGCACAAGAGATGATAGTAAAGCTTGGCATAATCACTTCATCTCCCTTTCTAAGTTCCAGCGAGGCTAAGGCAGCATCTAGTGCGGCGCTACCATTACAGACTGCTATGCCATACTTGCAAGCAACTTTTCGAGCAAACTCGTCTTCGAAGCATTTGACAAATGGTCCTTCAGAAGAGATCCAACCAGTATCAATACATTCATTGAGATACTTTTTTTCATTACCATCAAGAAGGGGAGTATTGACTGGAATAAAATCTGTCATGATATTATTTATCTTTTTTAAATTTAACTT